>CAYJTC010000001.1:0-37566 GCA_964372955.1 uncultured Planctomycetia bacterium
CTTCCTTGCTTTCTTAGGGAGCCGCCGTGGACGCTGAGTCCAGCCATTAAGCCGCAAGCTCGGGATAGGCTCCTTCCAGCAGCGTTTTGAGTGATAGAATCTCGGTTCGGAAGGCCTCTGTGGGGTTGCGGAACGCGTCCATGCGGGGCAGTTTTTCAGACGAAGTAGGCGAAGACGTTCTCTTCGAGCTTGAGGACGCCTTTGACTTCGACGATCTCTCCGCCGGCGCCTCGGAGTATCCAGAGAATCAGAGAGGGCAGGGACGGGAGAGGTTCCCCCAGGGTTACGGGGATCTCGGGTAGAACAAACTGCTCGTACCGCTTCGGTGTCTGGCCTCCTTTTTGACCCCCATGCTACACCTCAAATCCCCTGGGAACCCACGGGAAAGCCGGAAGAACCCCTTTTTTCAGCTACTGGACGCCAGGTGCCAGGAAGCCCTGAAGATTTACAACCACACTTGCCAGAGGCAACCTTCCGAATGAAATTTCTCCCACACTTTAAGTGGTTACAGGGTATACTTCTTTTGACGGTTAATTGAGGGTTAAAGATTCCTCCGAAAGGGTAAACCATCTGAGAGGGTGGGGCGCAAAACCAGCGGGTCCTTTTACTTCAGGACGGCCGGGTTGCCGAAGGGAAAGAGCAATCCGGCCGTTTCTATTTTTCTGGCGAGAGGTGAAATCCATTGAATGGGCGTAGAGTTAAATTCGGCATCCGATCTTTGACACTTTTTCTATGCCTCAGCCTTAGTCTATCCAGCCCAGCCCGCGCCCTTCGAAATCAGCAGCAGGAAGACCCATCCAAACTCAGTGGCCTCGAAGAAGCTCTTAAAGATCCGGGGAAAGCTCTCTATCGATTGGCTCAGCTTGTTGCGCCTCCTTCACCTCCAACAGTTCCTGCTTTTTTTCCTGCCCGTGCCGCTGGTTTGGAGGAGGGAGCTTTTAATTGGCCCGCTGAACTTAGAGAAGCTTCTCGGCGATCGCGCATCCAATATCTCCACGAGCGACTTTTTCAGCTCGATTTGTCGAAGGCTCCCACTGTCCAGGAGAGACAAGCGATGGTTTCCGAATACAGAAAAATCATGCTCGCTCTTTCCGAAGAGGCAGAGCCGGATCATCCTGTGGATCAAGACACCTTCATTTTCGTTCGCATCGGAAAAAATCTCGGTCTTGGGGGAATTGGCGGGTCCGTGACTAACCCATTGTTCAACCATGTTTTTCGGAAGCTTGGGCTCAATGCAGCAATGATCCCTGTAGATTTTGGGCTACTCCCAGGAACTGCGAGAGTTTTTCAGGCGCGCTACATCGAGTTGGTCAGTCTAGTTTTGGAAGACCCGAAGACACTCGGATTTGCGGCCGGTTATCCGATGAAAGATGCCACGCCGATGGCTATTGAGACGTGGGCCAGAGAACATGCTGTCAATCCTGAAAGTTTGAAACAGACTCTTTTGAATGTGGTAAGCGGTGGAATATTGAAGTCCCATTATGCTGGGAGCAGGCAGGAGGTGGTTTTAGCGGGATGGAGCAGAGGCCGGCCGCTTCCAGTTCCAAACCATGAAGGGCTGGTCGCGGTTCATCGAGGACGGCTTAAATTGGGTTCCCTGATGACCAGCGGGCCTGCTTACTGGGATGCTGTGGAAAGCCGATTCCCAGAACGGCTCAAAGGTATCCCTGAACACTCCGTTCACTTCACGATTTTTGGGGCGGCAGGCGAAACAGGGAAAGAGATTACAGAAACACTGGTGGCCAAACCCTATGCAGGGATGATTGTCCTAGTGGAGCATCCAAGTAAGGCGGATCAGTTAAAAGATCTCGTGAGCCGGTTGCGCTTCAAAGCAGCTGGACGGGATATCCGTCCTTTCCTTTCGACAGATACTCCGAGTGATTTAACGCGATTCGAATTGCCGGGACTTTCTGAGTTGGAAGACCTAGTTCCAAAAACCCCATTCATCGTTCTGGCCACTCCGGCTGGGGGAAATCCGCTTTGGACGAGGATTTTGCGAAAGATAGGGGATAAACACGTTGTCCTTTCCTTGGGATATCGGCCGGATCCCTATCAAGATCTTCGTCCCGTAGCTTTGCGTGGGGCCGATGTGCGCAACGGTGTGAATCTTTTGGTTAGAGACAACGTGGCCCAGGTTTCCGGTGTCTTGAGTGCCCTTGGATTTTCCGATCAGGAGGTGAACCGTTTGGTTCAGGAAGTGGTTCTTACTGAGATGGATTCTTTCCTGGAAGCGAGAGGTTTAAAGAAGGGCTCACTCACTGAGGATATTCAGTTGGAAAGTGAATTGAGGGAAGCGGTGCGAAAGCGAGTCCAAAATTTCCAGGAGGACTTGAGTCCTGGGCGTATCGTTCAGCTCATGACAGGAGAGGTCAAGGGAGATCTTCCGGTGCTCACTATCTTGATTTGCGAACCAGGCCAGCAAGAAGGGACGATTCTTGGATTATTGGATCCACATGGAAACCTAATCGAAGGAACCGGGTTGGTCCGGTTGGACAGCGCTGATTTACTGGGTGAAACTCCTTCCGAGTTCTTTCATAACTTACTGCGCGTGGCTCAAGATAAACTCCTTTTACGGGAGGGGGCTCTTCTTGGAATTCGTGGTATCGCTGTGGCCATCGTTGGAGCGGTAGAGCCGGATGGCACAATCAGTCTAAGTTTGTTCCACGAGCTGGAGGGGATGAATCCCGAGCTGTTATTGAGCGAGGCCGCCCTGGCTCAAGGGATTTCTGGTCCGGTCCGAGTGGTCAATGATACGGTGGCCTCTACCATGGGCTATCTGGAGCATTTCAAAGAGCCGACCCTTCATTTCATCCTACGCCCCGGAGGGTTTGGGAGCCATCTTTGGAACGGAACCTCTTCAATCAATCTTGAGGCCGGATGGAGTACAACCGTACCTGAGGCGGGTGGAGCAAAGCTGGTGGACGTTGCTACCCATCCCCAACTTGCTTCTGTGCTCGAGCAGTACGGGAAAGAGGGCGACGAAGCTTCAAGACATGCTGTTGAAACAGCTGTTGCCCCGTTAGCCAGGACAATGGTTGAATTGGCGCAAACTCACGGGGTCCATCAGGTGATTGTAGAGGGAGAATATGCGGCCCATCCCGTGTATCAGAGATTCCTCAGGGCAGCCCTGCGCCGTCGCAACGCCGCTTTCGACCTCAAATTTATCCCAAGAGATCCTCTTCGCACTTTTCGTGGAGCTCAGAAACAATTACGACAGGTGGACTCCAAGCTTCTTTCTCTTTCTTTGTTAGAGATTCTCGTCTCACCAGAGTATCCGGTCAAGCTGCGTGCGTCGGCCCTTCGAATCTTAAGGGACGTCTTGCGTTCTGAAGCAGCCAAGATCTTGCGCCAACAGCCGGAGGGTCGTTTTGCTGATCAAGTGGCGCTGGCCATCTTAAGGGAATCGGAGCGGATTGTAAGGGATGTCGATAAACAGGATGCGGATCTTGTCCAGCAGGCCATTTTTACATTAGGAGCTTTTGGTGACGCAACAGATCGTCAAATGCTGGACTGGCTTCAGCGAATCCCTCGCTTGCAGCAGACAAGCCGTTTCGCTTTGGGTGAAATGGATCTCCGCCTTGAACAAGCTTCTCCTGTGGTGGCCGTTGTTTTAAGACGTAAACAGCTCATGGTGACTTTGGTAGAAGCCGGACGTTCTCAAGAGTCACAGGTTCAGGAGGCGAGTCTACAAGGAAATGAGACTTTGGATTCTGTCGTAGCGCAAGTGGTGCAGCGAATTGTTGCATTGGCCAACAATGAGAATGTAGGTTTTCATGAGATTCGAGGTGTAGGCGTTGCGGTAGGTGCCACATTGGACTCGGCTCATGAAGAGGTCGTGGAAAATTCCTATATGCCTGGCATTGTAGGCCCTCTTAAAAAGCGCTTGGAACAAGAACTTCAAAAAGCGACCTCCGCCACTCTGACGGTCGGCAGTCGCCAGATCTCCGTGGAGTGTCCTATCCCTGTTCGGCTCCTCAATGATGAGGAAACCATCGCCGTTTCCCTCGCTCGGTCTCAGGAGGGAGAAACGGCGTACTTCCATATGGGAGGAGATAGCCGGGGCTGGCGTTTAGAGAATAATCAGGCCACTCCCCTCCTCGATTTCGGCCAAGGTTTTTCTGGAAGAGATTTGGCTCAACGGGAGAAGCAGGCCATTGAGGTGTTTCTTCAGAATCGCGGGGTGGATTTAAGTACAGACGCATTGGCTACTCAGGAACCAGACTTGGCCTGGCTTTTGAACGAGCACTCTTCCGGCAGAACCTATGCGGAAAAACTCAAGTTTCTCGATCCTGGCCAGCTTCCTTCAGTTATGAGTCAATCTCTACAAGGAGGAAAATATCGGGCGGGAATCGCCCGAGTGATCGAACCACTTTTTCAGAGTTTTGCGGTGCAGGTGGCAGAGGCAATGATTAAACTTTCCACTGAGCAAGGAATCCGACATTTTATTTTGGGTGGGCTGGTTCTTTCTAAAAATCCGTTCTTGTATGAGGAGATGATTCCGGAGGCTTTAGAGAACGCCAGGAGAAAGAATCCAACCCTTCCTGATCTGACCCACATGTGGGAAGTGCGACCGTTTGATCCGAGAGAAATGGAAACCATCGTTCCTCCCATCCTTGCTGCTATTGTCAGACAGCAGTCGAATTTCTCCTCAGCGCGGGTGGCTGGGTTAGAGGAGTCGATTGAGCAGATCGCGAAAAATGCTGGAGGGACACTTCAGCAGATAAGAAACATGCGGGTTGCCACCTTTAAACCATCGTCCGAAGTGTCCGGACCGCTGACTGATGCGGCCCGAAAAGTGTTCGAAGAACTGGCACAGAAGGGGATTCGGGATCGAGGGAAATTCGTGGTTGCTTTAAGCGGCGGCAGAACGCCTCGGCTACTCTATCAGCATCTGGCTTCATCTCAGTGTGTCGATTGGGATAAGGTTTATATCTTCTCGGCGGATGAGCGGAAGGTAACTGCTGATGGGGGAGGAATCGGTTATCAGGTCGTCAAGGAGAGCCTATTGGATTTCCTTCCAAGGGGAGGCCCTCAACCCCATGTCTATCGTATCAACGTCGATGCCGATCCGGAAACGGCCGCCCGAGTCTATCAAGGCGAAATCAAGAAGGTTTTGGGAGAACCGATGCACTTTGATCTGATGGTTGTTGGAGCTGGAGCGGATCGCCATATCATGTCGCTCCGGCCTGGTTCACCGATTTTCAGCAAGTCGCCGGTGCAGTTTGTTGAGGTTATCTCGCATCCTGAGGCATATCAGCAGGTCGGATATACTCTCGCTCCCCCTGTACTAGAACGGGCTCGTCAAGTGCTTCTCTTGCTGACAGGTGATGAAAAGCAACCGGTGCTCAACGAGCTTATGGCAGGCATTGGTCAGGCCAGTGAGTCCCCAATCATTCTGCTTGATCAACTTCCTCCAGGAGTCGTTTCTGTCTTTACCGATCAGGGGATTTCCACCGCCGGTTTGGAAGAGGGACGAACAGCGCAGGATCGAGTGCGAGATTTCTTGGGAACGCTGGGCAAGCAGGCGCCAAAGGGAATCGTTCCGACTATTTTCGGGCAGGAATTGCAGAAGAAGTATCCTTCCTTCCGTGCCTTTGCTGGACTTGAGGATCGAAACATCTTCCTGGAAGATGAGGATCGTCCCTCCCTGCTGGCCAAATTGATTGCCAAGGATGCTCGGGGAGTCATCTACGTCGGTCTGGAGAAGGAAGCAGGGACTTTCATGCCTATGGCTGCCCGGGCCGGCATAACCCCTCGAGTCATTACTCCTCAGGAACAGCAGAGCTTCGCCCGCATCATCCTGGAAATTCTCGCTCAGGCAACTGGTTTGGAAGAGGCTGCGATTCAGGCTCAGCAAGGTTTCCAAGAATTCCTTTCCGGTTTGGAAGAACTTTCCTCCGGCGCATAAAACCAGCCCTAAAAATCGCTCGGTTTGTTGGTCAAGCATAAATGGTGCACTAAAGTGTGGAGAGTGGGGACCTATGGCTCAGATGACGTTTTCGGTTCCGAGTGAAGTACGAAAGGCCGTAATGAAGCTTCGTCAAGTCGACTGGGACGATCTGGTCAGCCACTTGTTCTGGGAGTACACCAAGCGACTCCAGTTGGCGGGGCGGCTTACCCGGCATAGCCGCTTGACTGCCGCGGATGTAACCGACATCGATGCCAAGGTAAAATCCGCTTTGGCAAAGCGGTACCGAACGGCGTAAAGACCTTTTGTGCGTCTGGTCGTTGACACCAGCATCCTGATCGCCGGCCTGCTCAAAGCGTCCAAGGTTCAGCGCCTCCTTCTCGATCCGGCGATGGAATTTTACCTTCCCGAACACGCCCTTGACGAAGTTCTGCGCCATACCCCCCCGGCGGCTGGTCCCCCTTCTTGCTTTCGCAAGAAAGCAAGGGGGACTGGCCCGGCCCCGTGATCTACCTCCCCGAGAAGCGTCCGCTTCCTGAAGCCGGATTGGAGTAGCCCCCACCCCTTGACAGGGGCGATCGGGGTATGGTAAGGTTATAACTGAGAGTTATATCTATCTAGCGGCCGTTCATAAGGGTGATTCCAAGGCTTAATGCATATGGTTTACTTCCACCGGGTGTCTATGAATCATCGATGGCCGAGGTAGAACGAAGATTTGGCGTTGGCCCAAAACGCGCCTACCGGGTCGAACAGGGTCTAAAGCCGGTTGTACAGGAACTGGTACAGATGGGCGTCGAGAGCCTTTTTCTGGGAGGAAGCTTTACCACAGATAAAGTTTCCCCAGTGGATGCGGATGGCTACGTCGTCGCTGGTGTACGATCGGAGATCTACCGGAGGGTAACCGAAAGACAGGAGTTTTGGAAAGCCCAATATCAGGTGGATATCGGTTTGGCAGCCGGGGATGTAGAAGGGGATCTGGCGTTTTGGGAGAATTGGTTTGGACATACCAAGGGAGATCCCCCAAGAGAGCGGGGCGTTGTCAGACTCACCCTAAGGAGGGGATGACCCATGTTTATGATCAAGAGCGATGACCAGCGCCAGGCGACGGCCAGGAGGATCGAGGGATTTGAGACCCAAATTCAGCGGGTGAGAGAGGCCCACGGGGCCCAGAGGGCCGAGCTCTTTGTCAAGGCCAACCGGAACCACATCGCCGAACTTCGGGAACAGATTCGACTCTACGATGAGTTGAAGGAAAAGGGGTTAAGGCCATTTCACCCCAAGTACCCCGCTGAGGTGGGCCCCTATTTAGTCAAGGCAAGGGTTGTCTCCGGGTTGAGTCAGACGGAATTGGCCAAGAAACTGGGTGTCTCCCAACCAATGGTTTTCAAGTATGAGAACTCGGAGTATCAGGGGGTCAATCTGGAAACTCTCTCACGGGTTGCCAAGACACTGGGGGTTTCTTTAAACCTGGAGACATTCCGACAGCCGGGGAGCAAAGGGTACGACCCAAAGCGCCAAGAGGCGGCTATCCTGTACTTTGTGCAGCAGATCAACAACAAGTTCCTTGGCAAGACAAAACTCATGAAGCTGCTGTATTACACCGACTACGAGTGGATTCAAAAGGAGGGCGTCTCTGTGACCGGGGATACCTACGTCGCCATGCCCTTTGGTCCCATGCCAAAACACGCCCAAGAGACCTTAGAGCGTTTAGAGAAGAAAGGCATCCTCCGGATTGAGTCAGCCAAAGTTGGAGATTACGATCAGGAGCGGTACCTTGCCCTCCAGGATCCGGATCTATCCCTATTCACCCAGGAGGAGAGAGGTCATATGGACGGCATCGCCAGGCGCTTCGAGTTCTGGACGGCCAAGCAGATGAGCGACCTCACTCACGAGGACCAGCCATGGCAGTCCACTCGACTTGGCCACGAAATCACCCTGTACCGGATCAGCGAGAAATAGAGTGAGTCAGTGGAGGCTTATCGTTTTTGGATGGGGAAGATAAAATGACAGCGGCCGCGCCGCTGATCGCGGCAGTCAGTGAATGCGCGACCCCGAAAAAGGCGCCGGAGGACCTGGTTCCGTTTCGACCGGCTTGGTGGTGCGGCGGCGCCCATCAACAGACCCTCTTAGGAGCGCTTCTTCGACCCGTGGCCCCTCTGGAGCTCCAGCGGCAACGCTGGGACACGCCGGACGGCGATTTCATGGATCTGGATTGGCTGCCCGGAGCCCCCGGAGCCCCGATCCTGATGGTCCTGCACGGATTGGAAGGATCGTCCCGCTCCCGATACGTGCTCAGTTTGTTGGCGGCGGCTGAACGTGAAGGATGGCGGGGGATCGGCGTCAACTTTCGATTCTGCAGCGGGGAGCCGAATCGCTTGCTTCGCTCTTACCATGGAGGGGAAACGTCGGATTTAACCTGGATTGTCCAGCGGGTGATCGCGGAAAATCCGGGCAGCCCGATTCTTCTGGCAGGGGCTTCTCTTGGAGCGAATGTTGTCTTAAAATACCTTGGAGAACAGGGGGAGGGGCTTCCTTCCTCCATTCGAGCGGCAGTGGCCATCTCCACCCCGTTTGACTTGGCTCTGTCGGTGCGCACCCTGGAACAGGGATTCAGCCGGATCTACATGAGGGGGATCGTTCGGAGCTTAAAGGCGAAGGCCAAAATCAAACTCCGGATGTATCCGGGTTTCGTGGACGAGCGAAAACTCGAAGCGGTCAGGACTCTGGCCCAGTTCGACGACCTGGTCACGGCGCCGGTGCATGGATTCCGGGACGCCGACGACTATTGGAGACATTCCAGCTCCATCCGTTTCTTGCCGGCGATCCGGCGGCCGACGCTCTTGATCAGCGCCCAAGACGACCCGTTTTTCCCGGGGGGATCTCTGCCCGCGGCGGAGGCGGAGGCGAACCCGTTCCTGACCGCGGAATTTACCGTGCGCGGCGGACATGTCGGATTCCTGACCGGATCGTGGCCTGGGCGGGCGCGCTCCTGGACCGAAGACCGGACGATGCGATTTCTTAAAAAGCATATTTAAGGGGGGGTCTTGATGCAGAAGTTCATTCTCAAGTGGCCCACGCTGATAGGCATCTTCCTGATGCACCTGGGGCTGGTGTTCGCTCCGGCGGCGTTCAGCTGGCCGGCCTTCCGGGTCTTTCTGGTTCTGCATTGGATCACGGTCGGCCTAGGGATTACTCTGGGCTACCATCGGCTGTTGACGCACCGGAGCTTCAAGGCGCCGAAATGGCTGGAGTACTTTCTGACCGTGTGCGGCGCGCTGGCGGCCCAAGGCGGCCCCATGAAATGGGTGGCTACCCACCGCATGCACCATGCGTTTGCCGACCGTCCGCAGGATCCCCACAGCCCTACCCGCGGTTTTTGGTGGGCGCACATGGGCTGGCTCTTGGCTTATGACGAGGTGCTCGACCATCCCACGAAACATTGGCGCTATGCGCCGGAGATCGCCAACGATCCGATCCACCGCTTTATCAGTAGGACGAATGGGCTGCAGCAAATCATCTTAGGGCTGCTTCTCTTCGTCTGGGGCGGATGGTCTTTCGTCGTCTGGGGCGTTTTCGCGCGGATTGTCTTCGCCTGGCATTGCACCTGGCTGGTTAATTCAGCGACACATGTCTGGGGCTATCGCGCCTATGAAACCGGTGAGAGATCGAGAAATAACGGGTGGGTTGCCCTTCTCGCGTATGGAGAGGGTTGGCACAACAATCACCATGCCTATCCGACGTCGGCCGCCCACGGCCTGCGCTGGTGGGAACTCGATGTGACCTACCTGACGGTCCGGCTGCTGGCATCGATCCAGCTCGCCGAAGACATTCATCTCCCGCTGGGCAATCCCAGCCGGCTCCCGCCGGCACGTAGTGCTGCTTTGGCAGGAGATTTACTGATATCATAGGAGGGATCCTCCACAAGGTCACGACGAGGCTGGCGAAAACCAAGCCGGTGCTCGTTGTGGAAGATCTGCACGTGCGCGGGATGGTTCGCAACCGGCATCTCTCTCGTGCGATTTCGGATGCCGGGTGGAGCGAGCTCCATCGGATGCTCGGGTATAAGAGCCCGTGGTACGGATCGCGGCTGGTTGTGGCTCCGCGATTCTATCCGTCGAGCAAGATGTGCTCGATGTGCAGGTTCGTCAGGGGCGAGATGCCGCTGTCGATCCGGGAGTGGGACTGCCCGAGCTGTGGGGCGCGCCACGACCGGGACGACAACGCGGCGGCGAATCTTGAGTTGTACACAGCGGTACGGCCCGTTGGGCCGGAACCGGCGGTCGTCCTGACCGCGAACGCCTGTGGAGACCGGCTCTGCGGCGGAACGGGCATCCCTGCCCGGTCTACGAGCACCCGTTCGTCGAAGCAGGAACCGAACGCCATTTTAGGATCTGTCCTAAATGGGTAAGTTTCGGGCAACGGATACACCCAGCTAGGGTATGGAGGTGGGATTAGTGAAGACAACGGTAAAGAAATCTTTGAAATTCAGACCTCTGGAACCGTGGCAATTGAAAGTGTTGGCGGATATGAAGCGGAAGGAGAGCCCTAAGAAAAACTAAATGGGCGGGGCCTTTCAACGTGGTCACCCGCCCATTTAGGCGTTGCCCTTCACCATCTTCATCACCTTTCAGCAGGAGCGGTTCACCTGCTCTCCTCCTGCCACACCTAAGTATACCACTAAAACCCGGCTCTTAGTTCCTGCTGTTGACGATAGTGCGGCTCCTGCTGCATAATGGAATCGCGGTGGTGGACTCTTCCCTCTTGATCGTTAAGCTCGCCGGCTTGGGGCTCCTGCTGTGGCTGGAGTCGGTTCTCCCGCTGTTCCTCAGAGAGCCGGGACAGCGGGTCCGGCACGGCCTTCGCAATGTAGCGATTGGGCTTGTCAACGCCGCTGTCCTGACTGCCGGGTTTTCCGGGCTGGTCGTGGCGGCTGTCCATTGGGGAGTGGCGCACCCGATCGGGATCCTTCACGGGTTCAGCCTCCCGGAGTGGTCCCGCCGGCTGCTGGGTTTCCTCGCGTTCGATCTCTGGATGTACCTTTGGCACAGGGCCAATCATGGCGTGGCCTGGCTGTGGCGGTTCCATCGGGTCCACCACAGCGACCTGGCGATGGACGTGACCACCGCGCTGCGGTTCCATGCCGGAGAAATGGTCCTCTCGGCGCTGCTTCGCCTGGCGGTGATCCCGCTGCTGGGCATCACGCTGGGCGATCTGCTCCTCTACGAACTGGTCCTCCAACCGGTGATCTATTTCCACCACAGCAATGTCGCGCTGCCGGAGCGGTGGGACCGGCGGCTTCGGCTGCTGGTGGTCTCTCCCAACATGCACCGGGTCCATCATTCCGACATCCCGTCGGAAACCAACTCCAACTACGCCAGCATCTTTTCCTTTTGGGACCGGCTGGGGCGCACCCACCGCCGCCGGGAGGTCGCGTCGATTCGCTACGGGTTGAGGGAGTTCCAAGAGCCCCGGTGGCAGTCGCTGCCGGGTTTGATGGCGATGCCGTTGGCCTAGGAGAAAAACACGAAGACAAAAGGCCTTCTGGCCGGTGTCGCGGCCGCCGCTCTGTTGGGGAGCGGCAGCTCTCCGGGCCTGGAGAGCAGACTCGAGCGGGCTTTCCAAGTCACCTACGACGTTCGCTGGGAAGCGCTGCCCCCCGCCGCTGGGCAGGTAAGGATCTGGATCCCCCTGGCCGCTTCGGATCGATACCAGACGATCCGCAGGCGCCTGATCCGGTCCTCCGTTCCATATCGGATCACGCGGGATCCGCAGTACGGCAACGACATCCTGTTCCTTAACCTCCACCCGCCTCTGCCCCAGTCGCTGGGCCTGTCGATTCGATACGAAGCGGTGGTACAGGGGGAAAACGTCCTCTTGTTGCCGCCCACGCCGGATTCGGCCGGACAGGGGGACGATTTCCGGGCCGACCTGCAATCCAACCGGTACATGGTAGTCGACGAGGAGATCCAGGAGCTGGCTCAGGCCCTGACAGGCGCCGCGCAAACCCCAGCGCAGAAGGCTCAGGCGATCTACCGGTACGTCATTGAGCGGATGACCTATGAGAAGGAAACGCCGGGCTGGGGACTGGGGGATACCTCGAGGGCCTGTGCGGTGGGGACAGGCAACTGCACCGACTTCCACTCGCTGTTCATCTCGTTAGCCCGAGCGGCAGGCATCCCGGCCCGGTTCAAAATCGGGCTGCCGGTGCCGCAGCGGGCCCAGGGGGAGATCCCCGGTTACCATTGCTGGGCCGAATTCTTCCTGGAGGGAATTGGCTGGGTGCCGGTGGATGCCTCCGAGGCCTGGAAGGACCGGGCGAAGATCGATTACTTCTTTGGCACGTACGATCCGAACCGGCTGATGGTCAGCCGGGGCAGAGACATTCGGTTGGTCCCCCCCTCCAGCCAGGGGCCGGTGAACATCTTTTTCTTTCCGTTCGTGGAGGTGGATGGGGAGTTGCTGGGGAAAGATCGGATTGCAACGCAGTTCCATTTTCGGGATCTCACCGTAAGCGAAACAGAAAGAGGACAAGATGCGTAATCGAAGAGGCGGTTGGCTAATGAAACAAGGGAGGGCACGCTTCCTGCTTTTCGCCATCGCCCTGCTGGGGTGGGGGGCGCCGGCATTCCCCGAGGCGCCCGCGGCGGAGCAGCTGCGAGGGACGATCCGCGAATACATCGAGACTCAGGAGAAGGCAACCGGCGGCTTCACCATCCCGGACCCGAAGGAGAAGGGGAAGCTTAAGACCCTTGCGCTGGTCCGGGTCCACGAGCGGGTGGGCAAGACCGGCGACTATTACTACTCCTGCACCGACATGAAGGATCTGGCTACCGGCGATGAGCTGGACCTGGATTTCGACATCTCCGACACAGGCAAGGAGCTCAAGGTAGTGGCCATCCGGATTCACAAGGACAACGGGAACCCCCGCTACACCTACGGACCGAACGACGAGCTGATCCCGCTCTAGGAGGGCGCATGGGACTGGCTTTTCTGGGCGTCGTTTGGGTAGGCTGCTGGTGGTTTGCTGCGCAGTGGGACATCCTGCGACCCGAGACGGGCCTTTTCTACGCTCTGTTTGGCCTCTCGTTCGGGCTGTATCTGCTGGCACTCCTCTGGATTGGGCGCTGCGAGCGCTTAAAGCGGCGGTCTTTCGAAGCGCCCCTTCTGCTGGGGTGGGTCTTGTTGACCGCCGCTGCGGCTCGGCTGCTGGTTCTCGGGACGACGCCGGTCCTTTCCGGCGACGTGTACCGGTACCGATGGGATGGGCGGGTGCAGTCGGCCGGGATCGATCCCTATCGGTTCCCTCCGGATGCGCCGGAGCTGGCGTTCCTCCGCGATGAGGAACACCGGCTCATCCGGTTCCCTCAGCTGCGGACCGTTTATCCTCCTCTGGCCCAAGCGGCATTCCGGATCGGTGATGGCTTAGGCGGCACGGTCTTTGCCCAGAAGGCCCTCTTCGTCGCCTCAGAGCTGTTGATGGTAGGCGCCCTTCTTCTGTTGCTGCGTCGCAGAGGGCTTTCTCCGCTCTGGTTGGCCGCTTATCTCTGGCACCCTCTGGTCCTTCTCGAGATTGCCGGTTCCGGCCACAACGATGCGCTGGGGGCAGGGCTGTTGTTCTTGGGAGTGGCCGCCTGGGAAAGGGGCCGGTGGCGGAGCGCAGCGGTGGCCTGGAGTGCCGCGTTCCTATCCAAATTCGTCTCAGTCCTCCTGGTCCCCTGGTGGGGGTTCCGCCGAACGGCCAGACGGGAACTTTGGCTTTTTCTTTTGCTGGCGCTCGTTCCCATGATGCTGCCTCCGACGGCGGTGTCGGCCCTTATCGAGAGCTTCTCCGCCATGGCAGGCCGAACCGGTTTTAACACCTCGGCCTTCGCAGCGGTCTTGGCCGGGCTGACCGGCAGCCTTGCCATGAGCCGGTGGATGGCGGTCGTTGGACTGGCCGGTTTCCTCTTGTGGTGGGCGCGCCGCTGTGAAGACCCGGTCCGTTACCTAGGAGGAGCGCTGGCCGCAGCGGCGCTGGCTGCGCCGGTGCTGCACCCCTGGTACCTGGTCTGGCTGATCCCCTGCTTCTGCTTTTGGCGCGCGCCCTGGTTGGTTGCGTTGACCGGCACGGCGGCCTTCTCGTATTCGGTTTGGCCGGAGCGGCAGTGGATCCAGTACGGGCCGGTCCTCGGGCTGGGACTCTGGGAGATTAGACAATGGATGTGGCGGTCGTCATACCGGCTCGCAATGAAGCCGGCGCCATCGGCCGGGTCTTAGCCGAGCTGCCGCGCGACCAGGTCGGCGACGTCATTGTCGTCGACAACGGATCGACGGACGGGACAGCCGAAACCGCCCGAGCCTCCGGCGCGCGGGTGGTCGCGGAGCCTCGGGCCGGCTATGGGCGGGCCTGCCTGGCCGGGTTGGCGGCATTGAGGCCGGAAACGGAAGTCATCGTTTTCCTTGACGCGGATCATTCGGACCATCCGGAAGAGCTGCCGAAGCTGCTCGATCCGATCCGGCGGGGCCAGGCGGACCTGGTGATCGGCTCCCGCACCCGCCAGGCTCAGCGAGGCAGCTTAACCCCGCAGCAGCGGTTCGGCAACTGGCTGGCCTGCCGGCTCATGCGGTGGCTCTTCGGCGCCCGCTACACGGATCTGGGGCCGTTCCGGGCGGTCCGGCGGCAGGCGCTGGACCGCCTGAAGATGGCGGACCAGACGTACGGTTGGACCGTCGAGATGCAGGTCAAGGCGGCGCTGCGGGGTCTGCGGGTGGTGGAGGTGCCGGTTGCCTACCGGCCGCGGATCGGGCGCTCCAAGATCTCCGGAACGGTCGTCGGGTCGGCGCGGGCTGGAGTCGGGATTGTCCGGACTATTTTTCGCCTGGCATGCGCCGGCTCCTGATCTTCCTCAAGGAGCCCCGGCCTGGCTTCGTGAAGACGCGCTTGGCCAAGAGGGTGGGCCCGAAAGCGGCCAGCGACGTGGCCCGCGCCTGCGCGGAGCTCTTGCTCGAGCGCCTGCGCCGATTCCGGAAGGAGGCGGATCTCTATGTGGAGCCGCCGGGGGCGGTCCCGCGCGTGCAGGCCTGGCTGGGCGGTTCCTGGACCGTGCGGGGTCAGGAGGGCCGGACATTGGGAATGCGGCTCAACCGCGCCGTGGGCGATGCGCTTAAGGCCGGCGCGCGGCGGGTGCTTGTGATCGGCACCGATTCGCCGTGGCTGGCACCCGCGGATCTGGAAGAGGCGTTTGAGGCGCTGGAGGCGTCGGACATGGTTTTGGGGCCGGCCGAAGACGGGGGATATTACCTGCTTGGAGTCAAGGGGGACTGGCCGGCGCTGTTTCAGGGTATCGCCTGGGGCACCGATCGGGTTTCCCGGCAGACGCTCTCGCGCGCCCGGCGCCTGTCCTTGTCGGTCCGCTTGTTGAGGGCCGGATACGATCTGGACCGGTACGAGGATCTGCAGCGTTTTCTTATAGAAACGGCGGGGAGGGAAGGAAGATGATTGAGCTGAATCAGAAAACCATCCTGCATGCGCCGGCTCTGCACGCCGTGCCGCGCGACGGCTGGACTTTTTTTGTGGATGCAGAGGCCCCGAACTGGGTCTCGACCGACGCGCGGGGGACCTGGCTCTTGGAGAGGATAGGCCAAGCACCCAGCCCCTTCGCGCAGCTGGTTGGGGAATATGCGGCGCACGCCGGGCTGGATACCGGCAAGGCCTGGGTGCATGTTCAGGCCTTCGTCGCGGATGCGCTGCGCCACGGAATACTTTCGCTCAAGCCAGTGGAGAGAGTCCCGTACGAAGGGCGCGCCTCCTGCCTGGCTCTCTCCCGGCTGAGGGAATGCTGGCTGCACACGAACAATTCCTGCAATCTGGCCTGCCGGCACTGCCTCGTCGCCTCTTCGCCGCGCGGGATGGCCGGCCTGCCGGCATCCTTCTGGATCCCGCTGATCGATCAGGCGGCTGCGCTGGGGGTGGAGCGGTTTTACATCACGGGGGGGGAACCGTTCGTGCGGGAGGATCTGCCGGAGCTGATCAACCGAATCACCGAAAGACACGAACTGGAGTCAATCGTCCTGACCAACGCCATCCTGCTGTCAGGCCCCCGGGGAAAGGGGCTGGATCGGCTGCCGCGCGGCCGGGTGAAGTTCCAGGTCAGCCTCGATGGATCCACGCCCGAAATCAACGACCCTATCCGGGGCGCTGGCAGTTTGGAGGCGACGGTCGCGGGGCTTCGGGAGCTGACGCGGCGCCAGTTTGATGTCACGCTGACGACGGTGGTGACCGCCGGCAACCTGGAGGACGTGCCGAACCTGGCGCGCCTGGCCGCCTCCTGCGGCGTGAGGACTCAACACCTGATGTGGGTGCACCGGCGCGGCCGGGTGACCGAAGGGGGAAACGGCTGGTCCCACCACCTGCTGGAGGCCGGCGCAGCCGGCCCAGATCGTTCAGCGATCCCGGTCAGCAGGGCTGACCGCCAGCAGGTGGTGGGATGGTTCCCCGCGACGGAGCGGCTGGTCCAGGCGGTGCAGGCCGCCACCCGGGCCGCAGCGGAAAACGGCATCCTGTTGGACAACCTGGCTTCCTTCGAGCTGCGGGCCAACGCGCCGGCCGGCACGAAATTCGACTTGAGCAACGCCGGCTGGCAGAGTCTCTGCGTCTACGCAGATGGGCACGTCTATCCCTCCGCGGCGTTCGCGAACCATCCGCCTCTGGACTGCGGCGAGGTCTCCAGCGACCGGACGCTGGAGCGGATCTGGCGCGACAGCCCGGTGTTGAGCCAGATCCGGACGGCCAGCGTGGTGCGCAAGGAGCAGGCGGCCTCTGATCCGCTGCGCTACCTGACCGGCGGCGGCGACGTGGAGCACAGCTACTTCTTCTCCGGAAGCTTCCTGGGCGAGGATCCGTACTACCCGCTCTCGCAGGCGCTGCTGCTAGAGGCCATGGACCGGCTCACCGCGCGAAAGCTGGAAGGGCTCAACCGCCGCAGCGGCTATGACGCTCCGCGGATCCACCACGCGATGGGGGACGGCGCCGTTGTCTGCGGGACCGCGGAGTTAAGCCGAGACGACCGGGAGGTGGCTTTCCTTCACTCCAACTGCGTGCTGGCCTTCGACGTCGAGAAGCCCCGCCGGATCGTGCAGCAGTTTTATGGCCAAGCGGCCGAAAAGCCGCAGACGGAATTGTGCTGTCCGACCCGCTACAGCCCCGAAGCGGTTTCGCACATCCCGCAGGAGGTGCTGGACCGTTTTTACGGCTGCGGCTCTCCGATTGCCGACGCCAAACCGCAGGCGGGCCAGACCCTCGTTGATCTAGGGTCCGGGGCGGGGATCGACTGCTTCATCGCGGCCAAGCGGGTCGGCCCGACGGGGCGCGTCATCGGCGTGGACATGACCGAGCCGATGCTGGCGGTCGCGCGCGAGAGCCAGAAGAAGGTGGCCCTGGCGCTGGGATATGACGTCGTGGAGTTCCGGCAGGGATACTTGGAGGCGATTCCCGTGGAGGACAAAACGGCGGATCGGGTGACCTCCAACTGCGTCGTCAACCTTTCGCCGGACAAGCCGAAGGTCTTCGCCGAGATCTGGCGCATCCTGAAGGACCACGGCCGGGCCGTCATCGCGGACATCGTCTCGGACCAGGAGGTCCCGCCGCGCCTGAAGGTCAACGAGCGGCTCTGGGGCGAGTGCATCGTCGGGGCGCTCACCGAGGAGGGGTTTCTCGCCCTGCTCGAACAGGCCGGATTCCATGGCCTCTCGGTGCTCAAGAAATCGTTCTGGAAAACCATAGAGGGCTTCAACTTTTATTCGGTGACGGTGCAGGGGTTCAAATTCGAGAAGAGCTTGGGTTGCCAGTTCATCGGACAGCGGGCGCTCTACCGGGGGCCTTTCAAGGCGGCGCTCGATGAGGAGGGGCACCTGTTCCCCCGGAATGTCGCCGTGGAGGTTTGCACCGACACGGCGGCCAAGCTGTCGAATCCGCCGTACGCGGAATTCTTCCAGATCGTCGAGCCGAATGGCACGGTAAAGGAGCCGACGTCAGCGGCAGCGTGTTGTCCGGCAGGCGAGAAAGGGGCCGGCTGTTGCTGAAAATCGGCCTGCTCCTGATCCTGAGGATTCCAACGCCATGATCGCCGCCGTCATCTTGAGCGCGCTTTTTTTGGCTTACGCCAACGGCGCCAACGACAATTTTAAAGGGGTCGCCACCCTTTTTGGAAGCCGCACGACGGGGTACCGCCGCGCTCTGGCCTGGGCGACGGTGACCACCTTCGCCGGGTCGCTGACGGCGGCCTGGTTGAGCCAGGGATTGACGAGAGCCTTCAGCGGCAAGGGGCTCGTTCCGGAGGCCGTGGCGGCCCAGCCGCTGTTCCTTCTGGCCGTCGGCCTGGGAGCGGCCGGGACGGTTTATGGGGCCGCGGTCGCCGGCATTCCGATCTCCACGACCCATGCGTTGACTGGGGCGCTGGTCGGCGCCGGCTGGATGGCGGCCGGGCCGGCCCTGAATCTGGGGAAACTGGGCCAGGCCTTCCTCCTGCCTTTGGCCGTCAGTCCGGTTCTGGCGATGGGGATGACGCGGTTCCTTTATCCGTTCTTCAGGGCCGCCCGCGTACGGCTCGGGATTGAAAAGCAGCTCTGCCTCTGCATCGGTCCGCGGCTGGAGTCGGTCCGGATCCAGCCGGACGGGACGGCGATCCTTTCCTCCACGGGGTTGTCCCTTTCGATGGGGGAGAGCCAGCGTTGTGTGGAAGCCTACCGGGGCGTGCTGTTGGGCATGGACTGCCAACGGGGGCTGGATAGGCTGCACCACCTCTCCGCCGGGGCTGTCGGGTTCGCCCGAGGGCTCAATGACGCGCCGAAACTCGTTGCGCTCAGCTTCGCCGCGCAGGCCCTGGATCCGGCTGGAGGCGCTGGCCTTTTCTTCGCGGTGGCGGTGGCCATGGCGGCCGGAGGAATTTTGAGCGCCAGGCGAGTTGCCGTGACGATGAGCCAGCGGATCACCGCGATGAACCACGGACAGGGGCTCACGGCCAACCTGGTCACGAGCCTGCTGGTTGCGCTGGCTTCCCGGTTCGGCCTGCCGGTCTCCACCACGCACGTTGCCTGCGGAGCGCTGTTCGGCATCGGATTCGTCAGCCGGACAGCCGACCTGAGCGTGATTCGGAACATCGTCCTTGCCTGGTTTCTTACGCTCCCGATGGCCGCGTGTCTGGCCGGAACGCTGTTTTGGCTATTCAGCGGGAGATGAGGCGCTCTCCGATCAGGTGGATCTTGGCCATGTAGCGGGCGCCCGGAAGGGCCTGCCGGCCTGAGAGGACGACGACCGGATCCCCCCGTTTCAAGAGCCCGATTCGCAGGATCTTCCGATTGGCCTGCCGGATCATCTGGTCGGTGCTGGCGGAGCGCCGCATCCGCAGGGGGATCACCCCCTTCAACAGAGTCAGGCGGGTCTTGATCCTTTCGGAGGAGGTCAGAGCGATGAGAGGGCAGGCCGGGTTTAAAAGGGAAGCCAGCAGCGCCGTCTTCCCGGAGCGGGTAAAGACCAGAATCGCCTTGGCCTTCAGACGCTCCGCGGCTTGGAGAGCCGCGTGGGTGATGGCGTGCACGGGCGACCGGTCCGGCCGGGCTGCCGGCTGGGGGACAGATCCCCCGGCCGTCTGGATGTGACGTTCCGCCTCCAAGATGACGGTCGACATCATCCGGACCGCCTGGGTGGGATATCTTCCAACGGCCGTCTCCTCGGACAGCATCACCGCGTCCGTCCCATCGAAGACCGCGTTGGCCACATCAGAGACCTCCGCCCGGGTGGGGCGGGGCTTTTCCACCATGGTTTCCAGCATCTCGGTGGCGGTGATGACCGGCAGCCCGGCGCGGTGCGCCCGTTCGATCAGCTCCTTTTGAACCGACGGGACCTTTTCGATCCCCATTTCGATTCCGAGATCTCCCCGGGCCACCATGATGCCGTCGGCAGCCGCCAAGATCGGGCCGATCCGTTTGACCGCAGAGGGTTTTTCGATCTTGGCGATGACCGGAATCTCTTTGCGCCGGCGCTGCAGCCAGCTCTTCAAGACCCGCACGTCGGACTCGCCGCGCACGAAGGAGAGGGCCAGGTAATCGATCTGCTGGCCGGCCGCCACCGCCAGATCCAGCAGGTCCTTTTTCGTTAAGGAGGGAAGCGTGGAGGGGGCGTGAGGCAGGTTGATCCCCTTGTTTTGCCCGAGCAGCCCTCCCCGGATCACGCGGCACCGGACCCGTCTTTTCTCCACGGACAGGACCTCCAGTTCCAGGAGCCCATTGTCCAGGAGGATGGGGTCCCCCTTCTTGACCATGGCCGGGAACTCCCGGCAGGGCGTGGTGATGAGGGTGGGGGTCCCCTCCCGCTTGCCGGTCGCCATCCAGACCCGGGTCCCTTTCTTTAGGAGCACGGCGGCGGCCCCGCGCAAAGGACCGGTGCGGACGCGGGGACCCTGCAGGTCGACGAGAATGCCGACCGGTTTTTTGAGGGAACGGGAGACGCGCCGGATGGAAAGGATCCACTGCCGCAGGCGGGCGGGAGTGGTCTGGGAGGAGTTAATGCGCAGGACGTCCGCCCCGGCCAGGATCAGGGCTTTGAGCGCGGGCCCCTTTTCACAGGCCGGGCCGACCGTGGCGATGATTCTTGTTTTTCTCACGAAACCATTCTACGGGTACTCTATGAGTATGAGGAGACTATTTAGAGGGCCATCTTTTTCAGCCCTTCCATCGCAAAGAGTCGGTTAAAATGATAAGGATGCGCAATCATGCCGAGGTCATTAAAAGCATCGAGGGGTTCGTCGAGGAGAACCTCGACCTCCTCAAGAGCGTTCCCGACAGCTGGCAGCCGTCCGACATCCTGCCGGACATGATCACCGAAGGCTGGCGCGAGCGGATTCAGCAGCTGCGTGACCAGGCCCGCGGCGTGTCGGATGAGCTGCTCATCGTGCTGATTGGCAATGCGGTGACGGAGGAGGCCCTTCCCAGTTACCAGACGATGGTAAACCGGCATCCTGGAGTCGCGGACACTACCGGCGCCTCGGACAGTCCCTGGGCCCGATGGAGCCGTGGCTGGACCGCTGAAGAGAACCGGCATGGGGAGATCCTAGGCCGGTACCTGTACCTGTCCGGCCGGATCGATATGCACGCCTTCGAGATCACCACGCAATATCTGATCCGCAACGGGTTCGATCCGAGGACTGACAACGACCCGTACAGGGGGCTGATCTACACCTCGTTCCAGGAGCGGGCGACCAAGATCTCCCACGGGAATACGGCGCTGCTGGCCAACCAGAGCGGCGACGCCACCCTGGGGAAGATCTGCGCGCTTGTCACCGGCGACGAATCGCGGCATGAGGAGGCCTACAAGCGGTTTGTGGGCAAAATCATGGAGGTGGACCCTTCCGAGGCGGTGCTGGCCTTCGCCCAGATGATGAGGAACACCGTCACCATGCCGGCCCGCCGGATGGCGGACGGGGAAGCCACCGATCTGTATGAGCAGTTCGCTGTGGTCGCCCAGCGGATCGGAGTCTACACAATCCGGGATTACGCCGACATCATCGACCACCTGATCGATTATTGGAGGATCACGCGGCTCTCCGGATTGACCGGTGAGGCCGCGAAGGCTCAGGATTATTTGGGAGGGCTTGCCCAGCGCTACAGGGGATTGGCTGACCGGGCACAGGGGAAGCTCGCCCAACAGCCCAAGGTGCCGTTTCGCTGGATTTTTAACCGGCCTGTATGACCGTGTCTCCGGGAGCGCAACGCCGGCAAGGCAAGACATTTTTGCAAAAGGCAACACGATAAATTTTCAGCCCAGCACCTCTCGGGAACCGGCCGGCAGGGTATACTTTGGCCTAGGAGGATGACGCGATGAGAAATCTCATGGGGATTTGCGCGATGCTTTTGGCGCTGGGCTGGCTTGTTCCGGTCTGCGCGGCCGAGGAAAGCGGCAAGGTTTTTGCTTTTGGAAAGGACAACGCGAAGCTCTACCAGGTGATTTACACGGCTCCCCTCTTTGACGGGACCGGATACGCTTCGCAGAGCTTTCTAAAGCACGCCCCTTACCGGGGCGCAGTGGCGGTGTCGTCCCGGCCTGACCACTCGGATTATTACCGGCTTGTTCGGGAGATGTCTTAAGGGATCGAAGCGATTCTTCAAATTAAATTTTAAGGAGGGAGGACCGGACCATGAGAGGGAAGGCTTTGTCGAAAGGAGGCTTTTTATTTTTGGCATCTTTGTGTGGAGCTATGGTATCGACTCTATCTGGGCAGGCCGTTCAGGCGGCCACCGAAGGGATGGCGGTCAAGAAACGGATCGCCGTCATGCGCTTTGAGAGCACCGACAAGTTCGGCGGCGGGGATGTGGGAGAAGGGCTCTCCGCGATGCTCTCCAACGAGCTGACCCAGACCGAAAAGTTCGTGATCGTCGAACGGGCGGCCCTTTCCGACATCTTGGGGGAGCAGCAGTTAGGCAGCAAGGGGCTGGCCACGGCGGAATCGGCCGCCTCCGGCGGCAAGCTGCTGGGGGCCCAGATCCTGGTCCGCGGTACGGTCACCGATTTTGAAGAGGCCAAGCAGGGAGGCGGAGCTCAGTTGTCTGTGGCGGGGGGGAACCTGCCGATCGGGGGTCTGCTGGGGAAAGGCGGTTCCACCGCTCATGTGGCTATCGACCTGCGCCTGATCGACGCGGTCACCGGAGAGGTGATCGACAGTCACCGGGCTGAAGCGGAGGCCAAGGCCTCCAGCACCCATTTCGCCCTGCAGCATGTCAAGACAGGCGTCGGGTTCGGGACGGAGCAGTTCAACAAGACGCCGCTGGGCAAGGCGGCTCTGCAGGCGATCCAGGAGTCGGTGGCCTACATTGTCCGGCGCACCGAGTCGATCCCCTGGACCGGCCGGATCTCCGAGGTGGCTGATGGGGGCAAGATCTACGTGAATGCCGGCGAGGATGTGGGGCTCAAGCCCGGCGACCATCTGGATATCTTCGTGGTGACCAAGGAGATTAAGGACCCGGACACCGGGGAGATCCTTGGAGTTGAGGAGCATCGGCTGGGCGCCCTGAAGATCGAATCGGCCAAGCCGAGGTTTTCCGTCGGAACCCTTCAAGAGGGACCCGCTCCAAAAGCTGGAGACACGGTGCGGATTCGGTCCAATTAGTCGTTCCCGGGGATCTGCCGCCCCTCGATGAACAGATCCCGGGAGATCTATTCTCCGTGGTTGGCGGTGGTGGCAATGGCCACCGCCGCCTTTCTTTTTTTCCTGCAAGGCGAGCTCTCTCCGGTTTTCTCCAGCTGCGGCAAATGTGGAGTGGGTCCTTCCCAGGAAAGCCCCCCTGCTCCCAGCGACACCGGCGAGAGCTCCCCGGAGGAATCCTCAAGCGTCACTACCCCGCCTCCACCCCCTCCTCCGCCGACCACCCTGATTGATCGGATCAACAGCTGGGTCACTCAGGGCCAGCACAAAGCCGGCGGCCCGGTCAAGACTCCGCCCAAGAAAAAGGGCGGCTACTACCAGCCGGATGATCTGAGTCCCCTTGAGGAACCCCCCGGGGACTCCCGTCTGTGCAAGTGCAACGGGAAGCAGTGCGGCTGCATCCGTGAGATGGAGTGCGGGGGCACTCTGGTGGAATCGGCCGGCAAGAAGGGGTTCTGCAAGAACAGCGGAACCTGTGGATGCACGGGGGAAGGGTGCGAGTGCAGCGGCCCATACGCCTGCGGTGTGGGAGAGTTCGATTGGAAGACGGAGAAGCACGTTTGTCCGGGCGAAAAGGAAACGTGCCCCTGCAGGGGCAAGGGATGCCTCTGTGCGCGGAGCATGGCCTGCGGCGGGGCCAAGGAGGTGGACAAGGAATGGATCTGCGGGGGCCCGGCGGTTTCTCGCCCCTGTCCGTGCGGCGGGCCGGACTGCCAATGCCGCAAGGCGGGGGAGTGTCCCGGCAAGCTTAAAGATTCGCAGACCGGCAAAGAGTACTGCGCGAGGGAAACGTGCCTGTGCGGGGGGGTGTGGTGTTCCTGCGCGAAGGATTTAGCTTGCGGGGGAATCCTGAAAGGACAGCTTTGCGGGGGAGAGAAGAAGGTTCCCTGTTCCTGCGGAGGGGAAAGCTGCGAATGTAAAACTGACTTGGCCTGTCGAGGAGCCACATCGATCGCCGACCGGTGGGTCTGCAAGGCCAATTTTGAGGAGAAGCCCTGCCCCTGCGGCGGCGCGGGCTGCTCCTGTCCGGCCGCGGTTAAGGATCACGCTTGCGCGGGCGCCAAGAGCCGATGTTCCGTGCAGGGCTGCCGAGGGGAAGGTTGTTCCTGCCAGGCCTTTTGTTCCCGGGCGACGGAGCAGGCCTTCGCCTGCGGGGAGAAGTCCAAGAGCTGCTGGGAGTCGGGGTGCAAAGGGGAGTCGTGCGGCTGCAAACCGGTCTGCGCGCAGGCGGAAGGGTTCGGCTGCGGGGGCCAATCCAAGCTCTGCAGTGTGGGGGGCTGCCGCGGGGATTATTGCGAATGCCCGCAGCCCCTCTGCGGCCGGGCGGAGAAGCCCCCCTGCGGCGGAGTGGTGGAGAAGTCCGATCCGGCGTGGAAGACCATCCGGAAAGTTTGCAAGGCGTCGGATCAGCCGCCGCCTGAGCAGCGCTCCTGCTATTGCGTGGGAAGGAAATGCCCCTGCCCGACCTTTCCGGAGGGGGGGGAGCCGGCCTGCAAGGGGACGAAGAAGAAATGCTCCTCATCGGGATGCCGGAGGGACGGCTGTCCCTGCGAGGAGATCTGCACCCAGGAGCAGGGGTACCCCTGCGGCGGCAAGTATAAGAGCTGCAGCCAGGTCGGCTGCAAAGGGGAGGGCTGCTCCTGCGGCACGGTCTGCGTGAAATCGGACCAGTTTTCCTGCCAGCAGAAGGTCAACTCCTGCAGGGAGAAGGGCTGCCGGGGGGAGCAATGCGAATGCAAGACCCGATGCGGAGCGTCGTCATCGGAGGGAGCTTTCCTCTGCGGCAAGAAAGCCAAGAGCTGCGCTAGAGACGGCTGCAGAAGGGAGGGATGCCGGTGCCCGAATGTCTGCGGCCTGGCATCCGGCCTGCCCTGCGGCGGGAAGGGCAAGTCCTGCGCCAAGGAGGGCTGCCAAGGCAAGGGCTGCAGCTGTCCGGAGATCTGCGCGGCGTCCGAGGATTTCCGCTGCGGCGGAAAGTCTAAGACTTGCCGTGAAGCCGGCTGCCGGGGAAGCGGCTGCAACTGCGAGGCGCTCTGCGACTGGGCGAAGGGCGGGTTCAGCTGCGGCGGGGAGACGAAGAAATGCTCCGAGGTCGGCTGCAAACAGGGGACGGAGGACTGCTCCTGCGAGGAGCTTTGCGCCAAGTCGGACGATTTTCCCTGCGGGAAAGAGTACAAGCTCTGCCAGAAGGAGGGCTGCAAGGGGGACCGCTGTGACTGCCAGGCGGTCTGCGCGAACGGGAAGAGTAAGTTTCCCTGCGGCAATCAGATGAAGGACTGCGCGAGAATCGGCTGCAAGGGGAAGAACTGCGACTGCAAGACGATCTGCTTGGCCCTTGCCGAAGATTTCGACTGCAAGGGAAAGGCCACAGGGGAATGCCCCTGCGGATGCAGCGACTGCAAGCCGGAGTGCGCCAAGTCGGCGCGGGGCACTACCACGAGGAGGAGATGATGAGGAAAACGCTGTTTCTCCCAATCCTGTGGGTGAGTCTCATGAGCTGCCCCTTCCACTTCGCGTCCGCGGCAGAGCCGGAAGGAAAGATCTTTGGGCAGGTGGGCGGCTACCAGGCCGAAATGGAGAAAAAGGTGTCTGTTCGGATCCAGGGCGGGGAGCTCTTTGAGAAGGTTCCCCTGGATCCCCAGGGGCAATTTGAGCGCAAGGGCCTGCCGCCGGGGGATTACGACCTCTGGGTGGAATCGGATCGATTCCCGCCGGTCATGAAGCGGCGGATCGAGATCCAGCCCCAGCAGCCCTCTTTCCAAGCCGAGCTCCTGATCCTGGAGCCCCTGCGCCTGGAGGGCAGGGTGCTCGATGAGGAATCCGGCTTAGGCGTCCCCAAGGCGAACGTGGTGATCCAGTGGCTTTCCTCTCCCGCCCTGGAAAAGAAGGGGCTGGCGCTGAAACACCAGCTGGCGGCAACCGATTCCCAGGGTCTCTTCGCCTGCGGGAAGCTTGTCCCCGGGACCTATCGGATCATCGGGACGCATCCCGATTACCGGACGGCCGGCCCGGTGACGGTGCAGGTCCCTGAAAACGGACAGGCCGCCCCCGTGACCCTCCGGCTCCAGACCCAGGAGGCCTGGAAGAAGGCGCTTCAGCGGCTGGCCGCTCTGGAGGGAAAGCTGACCCTCCAGGGCCAGGGGCTTCCCAAGCGGGTCGCCGTCTTCCTGGCGGACGGACAGGGCAAGGTGGTCAACGGCAGGTTCACCCATGCCGACGGAACGTACCGGATCGAGCAGATCCCTCCGGGGGCATACACCATCCGGGCAGATCCCCTGGCTTTTGAGGGATTCCTCCTCCCGGAGAAGGAGCGCCGGGTGCTCTTCCAGGAGGGGCAGACGGTCCGGGGGATCGATTTCAACTTCATCCCGGCGACACAGCTCAAAGGGACCGTCCGCGAGACGAAGGGGGATCCGGTGCCGGACTCCCTGGCGGCGGTTCAGGAGAAGAAGGCCGAAGAGCCGCTGTTGACTGTTTCGGATGCCCAAGGCCAGTACAAGTTCGAGGAGCTGACCCGAGGGGACTGGTCTCTGGAAGTCCGAAACCTCGATTACATCCCCGCGAAACATGAAGTCCCATTGAAGAGCGGAGAAAAGAAGGTTCAGGACGTGGTGCTGAAGAAACATTCCTACGGCTCCATCGCCGGGGAGATCCGATCCCTGAAGGGCCAGCCGCTCACAGGGATACGGGTCGCGGCGATCCTCCAGACGGAGGAACGGACTCATTTCGGCCCGGCGGAGAGCGATTCGAGAGGCCGCTTCAAGCTGACCGGACTGCTCGAGGGGACCTATGCCGTTCAGGCGCTGGGGGAATATGGCGTGGCCGTTCAGCCGAAGGTCCAGGTCCGGGCCAACGCCACCACCTCCGGGCTTGTCCTGAAGCCCCCGATGACCGCCGAGGAGCGCCTCGCGATGGATGAGGATTTTCAGAGGGTCGCTTCCTTTGTCTCTCAGATGGAGAAGACGATTCAAGATCCCGCGGCGCTGCGTCGGATGGGAGGCCCGGCCAAGAAGGAGCTTCCCTCAGGGGGTCGGGTGGAAGGGATGGTGCTGGGGGCCGACGGGAGGCCGGCTCCTCAGGTGGTCGTCGTCCTTTTGGACTCCCGCCGGGAGACGACCCTCGATTTCTTGGTTGAGACGGACTCGCAGGGCCGGTTCGTTCTGGAGGGCGTGCCGGACGGGTCGTATTTCGTTCAGGCCGGCACCGACCCGAAGCGCAGGACGGCAGAAGAGCCGCTGAAAGTTTCCGGAGGCAGAGCGGATCAAAGGGTCCGCCTGACGCTGCCATGAGAAGGAGAAGGCCCTTCCTTCGCTTGATCGCCTGCCTCCTGGTGGTCTCCTTCGGGTTCCTGGTCGTCGCCCCGGAGCCGGCCCACGCCGGCGTGATGAGCAAAGCGGGCGAGTGGGCCCGATGGGCGATCGAGAAGATTGTGGACGGCGTCAAATGGGCCTTCAATAAGGTCAAGCGCCTGCTCGGCCAGGAGGACCCCACCACCGCCGGCGCTATGGGGATCGAGGGGCGGCAGGAGATCGAGAAGATGACCAAAGAGGGGGAGAAGCTTCTGGACCTGGAAAAGATGATGACGGAGCGGGAGAAGAGGCTGGACAACTTGAAGGCCGCGGCGGAGGGGATTGAGCGCCATGCCGAATTCGCGGAGAACATGAAGGGCGACGCGGAGCGGCTGGGGCTGAAAGCCAAGGATGAGGAGGAATTCGTCAAGCGGGAAGTGGGCCGATGGGAAGGGATCATGCAGGCCCTGGAGGCGGACCGGGCGGCGATGCAGGATCTGGTCCTTCGGGCGCTCAGGGAGCCGGTTCCGCCGGCCTGCCCGTTCCTGAAACAGAAGATCGAGGAGTCCCAAGGGTATCTGGATAGGGTCTACACCGAGTACATGGAAGGATTCAATGCGGCCTACACCAACGCCGGCACGGCCTACCTGGGTTTCCACGACGCCTGGAAGGTGTGGGGGACCATCGTGTTGGCGTCGGTCGCTCTTATTGCGAATATCGTCACCACCCTGACCATGGTCGCCGAATTCATCGCGTTCATCAAGGGGGGGATCGCGCTGGTCAAAGCGATTCTCCGGGGGGGCTGGAAGGCGTTGAAGTGGGCCGGCTCGAAGCTGCAGGCGTTCTTCACGAAGATGCACGAGCTTCTCTCGAACCGGAAAGCCCTTCATGAGTTTTTGAAGCGGACCACCGAGACGATCACCAACCTGTTCAACTCCATCCTCGATAAGCTCGGCGCGATCCTCAGCCGGGTGGGGCAGAAAATCTCCCGCGCCTGGGAGCTTCTCGAGCAGGGGGAGTTCCGGAAGGCCTGGAACGAGCTGACCACGCTGAAAGACGACGTTTCGGAGGCGCAGGGCTTAAAGGCGGCCGCCGACCAGGCCGCGGCCCAGGGGGAGCAGGCGGCCGCCTCCGCCAAGGATCGGGCGAAAGAGATCATGGGCCAGTACAACGAAGCGACCAAGGATAAGATGGACTTCGTCAATACGGCTCACGACGTTGAAACGGCCGTCCAGGACGCCGGAGAGGGGCTGGATAAGACCGAGGGGACGGCGAAGGATTACGCCGTCGAAACACTCAAAGCGATTGACGGCCTCACCCTCCAATGGGAGGAGCTGACCGGCTACATCGAGGAGGCGAGTCAGTTCCGCCGGGAGGCCCAAGAGGCCGAAAGGAAATATACCGAAGGAAAGCGGGTCATGGAGGGGACCAAGCAGCAGATCCTCCGCGAGATCGAGCACTTAAGCAAGCTCCTCCAGACGGAATGCTTCAACAACGCCTCTTAAGATGAGCCTGATTGAAGCGGTGATTCTGGGGATCATCGAGGGGATCACGGAGTTTCTGCCGATCTCCTCCACGGGGCACCTGATCCTGGTTTCGGAATGGCTGGGCTTAACCGGAGGAGCGGTTAAAACCTTCGAGATTGTGATCCAGGCCGGCGGGGTCAGCGCCGTGCTGGGGCTTTATTGGGCCCGGATGCGGTCCATGGGGCGGGCGCTGCGGGGGCAGGATGAAGTGGGGCGTCGGCTGGTGGTCAACTTGGGGGTGAGCTTCGTTCCGGCGGCGGCGGTCGGCCTGCTCCTGCGTGAGCAGATTAAGAGCCGGTTGTTCGGGACGGGGCCGGTGATCGCGGCCCTGGCACTCGGCGGCCTGCTGATGATCGGCTTGGACGCCTGGCTGCGCGGGAGCCGCCGCGGGACGCAACCGATGGAATCAATGACGACCCGACAGGCCCTCCTCATCGGGCTGGCCCAGTGCCTGGCCCTCTGGCCCGGGACTTCACGGGCCATGGTGACGATGGTGGCCGGGATGCTGGTGGGTTTGCCGGCCGCCGCCGCCGCGGAGTACAGTTTCCTGTTAGCGCTTCCCACCCTCGGAGCAGCAGCGTTGCTGGACGCCGCCAGCGACGGTGGGGCGCTGGTTGGGCAGATTGGGTGGCCGGTGCTGGCGACCGGATTCATCGTCGCCGCGGGGGTGGCCGCGCTGGCGATGAAGGGGCTGGTTCATTATCTGACCCGCCACGGCTTAAGCGCGTTCGGCTGGTATCGGTTGGGGCTGGCTGCCCTGGTCTGGTTGTCAGCGCGTTGAAGCGGAATTTAAAGGCGGTAGATCCGGTCCCCGCGACGGGCCCGGGATGAAACTTTAATTCCGGCTTCCTCCCCTTTCTTGATCTCCTGGACCGACTGGTGATTGATCTGCAGGGAGAGGGCCGCCTGTTTCAGGTCGGTGGTGTGTCCTTTGATCCAGATCCGGTCGCCGAGCTTGAGGCTGCCTTTGGTGATCTTGACAACGGCCACGACTGGAATCCGGAAGAAGGCCACGACCCGGCCGATCTCATCTCCCGGCGGGGGACCGGACGGCTTCGGTTTGGAAGGGATCGGCTTGCGGGGCTTGGCCTTGGCCTTCGGTCTGCCTTTTAGCTTGGCGAGCAGTTTCTTCAGCATGGTATCGACTCTAAACCCAAAACGGGGAATTGGTCAAGAGGAATTCCCTTGACATTCCCGAAGGGGCAGGGTAAAGTGCATCCGTAATTAAGTAAGTGTGAAACGGCTGTGTAGGGATTAGAGAGCAGAGCAATACGGCGACTGTCCGCTCTTACTTAAGCGGCCAGTCGTTTCTGTTTATATGGTCTCCTTCATTTTCAGCCGTAGAAGAAAGGAAGGTTATCCAAAAGAAAAGTGGCTAAAGGCACAGTCAAGTGGTTCAGTGACCAGAAGGGGTATGGTTTCATCACCCCGGAGAATGGGAAGGATGTGTTTGTCCATTTCTCTGCGATCCAGGCGGACGGTTTCAAAACCCTCCGCGAAGGGGAGCAGGTGGAATTCGACATCACGACCGGTCCCAAGGGAGAGCAGGCTTCCAACGTGAAGCGGCTTTCTCCGGTCAGCGCGTAAGGGTTAACCTCTTACCGTTTGTTTGACGCAGGTCCAGGAGGATCCTCCTGGACCTGCTTTTTTATGCCCAAAACCGGGATTTTTGGGCGCTGGGAGGTGGTACACTGGATTTCTCGTCGAAGGAGAGAGCGCATGCGCAGAATCGCAATCCTGTTTTTCGTGATAGGAATAGGCCTCTTGGTTTGCGGAACGCCGCAGGGGCACGCGGCGCAGAAGAAAGGAACCGCTGCGGCCGCGAGCGTTCAGGAAAAGATGACGGTGGAATTTGACTACACCTTGACGGTGGACGGGGCTGTGGTCGATTCCTCGAAAAGGCAGGCTCCGCTGAAGTACGTCCACGGGCAAGGCCAGATCATTCCCGGCTTGGAGCGGGAGCTGGCCGGCCTGCATGTGGGGGATTCCAAGAAGGTGACGGTCAAGCCGCAGGACGCGTATGGAGAGGTCAACCCGGCGGCTCGCCTGGAGGTGCCCCGGAAGGATCTGCCGCAGGAAACCGAACCCCAGGTGGGGATGGTTTTAGGCGGCAGGGATCCCGGCGGGCGGCCTTTCCAGGCCAAGATTTCTGCGGTCAACCCAGAAACCGTTACCCTGGACATGAACCATCCGCTGGCCGGCAAGACGCTCAATTTTGATGTGAAAATTGTTTCAATTACCCCTCCCTCCCCTGAGAAGTAAAGTAGTGGTTCTGATTCCGTAATCCGCGAATGCCTTTCGGGCTGATTTTTTTCATCATGATCCTGGCCGGCGGGGTCGGCTCCGTCACTGGGATAGGCAGTGGGGTGGTCCTGCTGCCGGCGCTGACTTTTTTTGGAATCGACATCAAGCAGGCGATCGCCGTCAGCAACCTCTCCGTCGTCGCCATCTCTGTCAGCACCGCTTCCGGCTCCCTGCGCCGGCATATGCCGAACCTGCGGGCGGGCATCTACCTGGAGCTGTTCGCGGTCTTAGGGGCGCTGGCCGGCGCTTCCCTGGCCGTGGTCTCGGCGCGGCGCCCCCTGTTCTTCCTGAGCGGAGCCATTCTGCTGGGTTCCTGCTGGATCGCTTTAAGACAGCGCAAAAACCCCTGGCAGCCGCTGGACCGGCAGGATCCGTTCTCTCGAAAACTCGGCTTGGAGGGGAGCTACTACGATGAGGCGGAGAAGAGGACGATCGCCTATCAAAGTGGCCGAGCTCGGTTGGGCGGGCCTCTCATGCTGGGGGCCGGGATCATCTCAGGGCTGTTGGGCCTAGGGGGAAGCGCCCTCTCCGTGTTGATCAACGACCTGGTCCTGGGAATGCCTCCGAAGGTTTCCTTGACGACCAGCAACCTGGTGGTGGGCGTCATGGCCTTAGCCGGCGCCAGCGTCTACCTGGAGGCGGGCCTGATCAACCCGAAGCTGGCCGTCATCGCCATATTGGGCGTCCCGCTGGGAGCCCTCTTTGGAACGCGGCTGATGGTCCGTCTGACGAACCGGTCGATCCGGGCCCTTTTCCTGGGCGTCTTGGTCCTGCTGGGGCTGGAGATGATCCTGCATGGGTTCCGGGTGAAGCCATGAAGGAAGTCCGGTGGGCCCGATGGATCGCCGGCTTCGACATGGAAGAGCTGATCGGAAAAATCCTGCGTAACGGGATACTGATCAGCGTGACCCTGCTGATCACGGGTCTGGCTCTCGAGAAACTGTTGAAGGGACGGATCGATTATAAGGAAGGCATCCAGGGGGCAAACCTGACGCAGTTTGTCCTCTCTGGGTTCACGGAAGCCGGTCCTCCCGACCTTTGGTCTGATTTTCTGCTGCGGCTGAGCGTGACGGCCTTGCTGGTGACCCCGTATCTGCGGGTTCTGGCTTCGGGTTTTTATTTTCTCCGGGTGGAACGGAGTCTCCTGCATGCCGGGTTGGCAGTCTTCACTGCCGGCCTGTTGACCTACATCCTGTTCCTGGGATAACCGGATGAAGATCCTCCAGGTCACCTCTCATCTGAATGTCGGAGGGATCAGCCGCTACATCCTCTCTCTGTCAGAGCGGCTCCTCCGAAAGGGGCATTCGGTGGAGGTGGCCTCGGATGCCGGAGGGATGGAATCCCAGTTCACGGCGCTGGGGCTGAGCCGTTTTTCTTTGCCGCTGAACACGAGCGCAGAATTCAGCCTACGGATCTTATGGGCGGCCCGGCGGCTGGCGGAGCATCTCCGGAAAGAGCCGGTGGACCTGCTTCACGCTCACACCCGGGTGGCCCAGGTCGTGGCGGATCAGGTTTCCCGCCGGATTCGGATCCCCTATGTGACCACCTGGCACGGGATCTACAGAGCCCGCCTGGGCAGGAGACTTTGGCCCTGCGCCGGACGGATCACCATCGCTGTCAGCAATCCGGTTCGCCAGCATTTAATGGAGGATCTTCACATTCCGGCGGAGCGGATCCGCTGTATCTATAACGGGATCGACGCCGACCATTACGCCGTTCCTTCAGATCAGGCGACCATCGAGGCCACCCGGAGGCGCTGGCGGATTCCGGAGGGTCGCCCGGTGATCGGGGGGATCGGGCGCATGGCGGCGGGCCGGGTGAAAGGTTTTGATTCCCTTTTGGTGGCCGCTTATCTGTTGAGGAAGGAGGTGCCGGAACTACAGATCCTGCTGGTCGGCGACGGTCCCCGCCGTCCCTTTCTGGAGGATGTGGCCCGCCGCTTGGGGATTCGGGATCGGGTCCATTTCTTAGGGCCGGTCGCCGACATCCGTCTGCCCCTGGCGTTGATGGATCTGTTTGTTTTTCCCTCCCGGTGGCCTGAGGCGTTCGGGCTGACCCTGGTGGAGGCGATGGCGGCCGGAAAGCCGGTGGTGGCCACCCAAGTGGGCGCGGTGCCGGAGATCATCCGGCACGGGGAAGAGGGATGGCTGGTGCCTCCGGAGGAGCCGGGTTTACTGGCGGAAGGGGTTTCCCTGTTGCTGAAAGACACCGCTTTGGCCCAGCGGATCGGCCGCCAGGGCCAAGTCCGGGTGCGGGAGTGTTTCAACCTTGACCAAATGACCGAAAGGGTAGAGCAAGTTTACCAGGAGGCGCTGCGGAGAGAAAACATCGCAGGTGAAGGGAAAACTCTCTAAAATGAGAGCGTCGTGGCGTTTCGTCGGACTGGGGCTGATCGTCGTCGCTTTGGGAGGCATGGACCGACCGATGGAGGAGCCAAAGGGGAAGGAACTCAAGAAGGCGGCGTTCGCCGCCGGCTGTTTTTGGGGAGTGGAGAAGGTTTTCTCGAAGATTCCCGGGGTGGTCTCCACCACCGTGGGGTACGCTGGGGGGGCGACCCAGAACCCCGGCTATGAGTTGGTCTGCACCGGGCGCACGGGCCACGCGGAAGCTTTGGAGATTCTCTATGACCCGGCCCGGGTCCCGTACAAGGAGCTGCTGATCACCTTCTGGGAATGGCACGACCCAACCACGCTGAACCGGCAGGGGCCTGATCGGGGCAGCCAGTACCGATCGGTGATCTTCGTTTACGATGAGGAACAGGCCCGTGCCGCGAAACGCTCCAAGGAGATCCTTGAAAAGGCCAAGGTATTCAGGAGCCCCATCGTGACCGAAATCGTGCCGGCCGGGGAATTTTACCGGGCGGAGGAGTACCACCAGCAGTATCTTCAAAAGAACCCCGGAGGGTACTGCTCCCACCACCTGCAGTCTCCAAAAATCCGGCAGGCTCTGGAGGGAGCCCTCTGAGCTCTTACACTTTCCGGACCGTCTGGAACATCCCTGCCCCTTTGCTGAAAGTCTGGGAGGCGATGCTGGAGGCGGATCAGTGGCCTGCCTGGTGGAAAGGACTGGAGGGGGTGGTTCTTTTAGAACCGGCCACGGGCCCGCATCAGGTCGGGTCCCTGCGCCGCTTTACCTGGAAGGGGGTGCTCCCGTACCGGCTGGCCGTCGAGATGCGTTTGGTTCGGGCCGAGCCGATGCGGATCTTGGAGAGCCGGGCTTCCGGTGAATTGGAGGGGACCGGGTTATGGCGGTTTTCTCAAAGCCCTCAGGGGACGATCGCCTCGTACGATTGGAACGTCCGGACCACGAAACCCTGGATGAACCAGGCGGCCGCGGTGGCCCGGCCCTTGTTTGTTTTAAACCACAATATCGTGATGCGTCGCGGGGAGGCGGGACTCATCCGCCACCTTCGCGTGAGATAGAATAGAGCCGATGCTGACGATCATTTTCTTGACCGTCCTGGTCAACCTGATCGGGTTCGGGATCGTGATCCCGGTTCTGCCCCTTTACGCGGAGCGGTTCGGGGCCTCGCCGCTGACGATTGGGCTCCTGCTGGGGATCTACTCGGCGATGCAGCTGATCTTCGCTCCTTTGCTGGGACGGATCTCGGATCGGGTGGGTCGCCGGCCGGTCCTGCTGTTGAGCGTGCTGGGCACGGCGGCCGGGTTCCTTTTGATGGGGATGGCGCAGGTCCTATGGCTTCTGTTTGTCGCCCGGGTCATCGATGGGGTCACCGGCGGCAATATCTCCACCGCCCTGGCTTATATCGCCGATGTCAGCCCACCGGAGGACCGATCACGCCGGATGGGGCTGGTAGGGGCCGCCTTCGGAATAGGGTTTGTGATCGGCCCGGCCTTAGGGGGACTGCTCAGCCGCGTGTCGCCGGGAGCTCCTTTTCTTTTCGCGGCGGCCCTCTCGTTGGTTAACGCGGCCGCGATCGCCCTCTTCCTTCCGGAGAGTCTGCCGGCCGAGCGCCGGCGCCAGGCGAAGGAGCCCTCTTTGGTATGGGCTCTTTTCAGGGAAGGGAACGGCCGCTCCTTGAGGACGGTGGTGGCCACTTATTTCCTGACGACGGCCGCCTTTTCTCTGCTGACCGCCACCTACCCGTTGTTCACCGAACGGCGGTTCGGATACGGGGCGGCCCAGAATGGAGCTCTGTTCGCTTACCAAGGTTTCCTGGGGGCGGTGATTCAAGGGGGGCTGCTGGGGTGGCTGATCCGGTTGTTCGGCGACCGGATCCTGGTGGTGGCTGGGCTGGTCCTGTTGACCGGAGGCCTTTTAACCCTGCCGATGAGTGTCACACCGGCTCTCCTTTTCGCGGTGACGGCCGGCGTGGCGATCGGTCACGGGCTGGTCGCCTCCACGCTGAATGGATTGGCTTCCAAAACGGTCCGTTCAGAGGCGCAGGGCCAGGTTTTTGGGATCATGCAGTCGGCCGCCAGCTTTGCCCGGATCGTCGGGCCTGTTCTGGGGGGGTGGCTCCTGAACGTTGATCTGGACCGGCAGTCGGCCCTGCTGGGGCGATCCCCTTACTGGGTCGGCGCGGTCGTCATGGTGGTGGCCCTGATTCTTTCCGGGAGACTTTAAGGGGTTCCAATCAACCCGCTGGCCAGCCCCAGTCCGATCCCGATTAAAAGAACCGCCATCAAGATCCGGATCCCCCGCATCGTCACCTTCTGAATTCCTCGGGTCCCGGCCCAAGCCCCCAAGAAAGCGCAGACGGTAGCGGCCAGAAGCAGGGGTTCCTGTCCCTTCCATCCGGTAGAGCGCAGATGGACGGCGTAGATCGGGAGCCGGGTCAGATCGATCAGGATGGCGATGGCGATCCCGGTTCCCAGGAATTTTTCTTTCGAGAGCCCGCACTTGGCCAGGAAGGCGCTGCGGAAAGCCCCTTGATGGCCGGAAAGCCCCCCGAAGAATCCGCTGAGAAGCCCGCCGAAAGGAAGCCATCGCGCGGGGAAAGAAAGGGATTCAAACCAGGGCAGAAGTTCCAGCAGGGCGAAGATGATCATCAGTGCCGCTACCCCGGCGTTAACCGGCAGGACCGCCCGTTCCACTCCCCAGAGTCGGTAGACGGCCAGTGGGGGCAACTGGGCCAGGGTCGCCAGCAGGCGGGCGCCGAAAACAGCACTTACAATCGCCGGGAGTCCGAACTGCCAGAGGATCCGGCGGTCCGCCTGTTTCCAGAACAGGGTTAGCTTGAATAGATTGTTGAGCAGGTGAACCGTGGCGGTGGCGGCGATCGCCGTCGGCACCGGGAAGAAAAGGGCGAAGACCGGCATCAGCAGGGTCCCCAGCCCGAATCCGGTGAACAGGGTCAGCCCAGAGAGGATGAAGGCCGCTAAGCCAACCGACAGGATTTCCATCTTCAGCCGCCGCGGCGGACGATTTCATAGGCGATCAGGGCCGCGGCGGTGGCTGTGTTGAAGGAAAGGGCCGCCCCCCTCATCGGGAGGGTGACGGTCAGGTCCAGATGTTTGTTCAGGCCGGGGCGGATCCCGCTTCCTTCTGAACCGATGACGATCGCCAAAGGGGAGGGCAGGTTGACCGTTTGAACCGGCTGTCCGCCGGAAGCGGCGGCTCCGGCAATCCAGTACCCAACCTCTTTGGCCGCTTGGGAAGCGGGGATCAGGTTGGTCACTTGAGCCACCGGCACGTAATTCTCCGCGCCGCTGGCCACCCGCAGGACCGTCTCATTCACGTCGACCGACTCGTGCTTGGGAAGGACGATCCCCATTCCTCCTAAGCAGGCCAGAGATCGCAGGATGTTCCCCAGGTTCTGCGGGTCGGTCAGCCGGTCCAGAAAGAAGAGAGTCAAGCGGGGGTCCTTGCGGAGCAGTTTTTCCAAGGGAGTGTACCGGAACTCTTCCACCTCGGCCAGAACTCCCTGAGCATGGAGGGACCCGGCCAGATTGGCGAAGGCCAGTTTCGGGAGCGACTTAAAAGGGCGCTTGGCCGATTGGGCGGTCCGGACCAGATCGGAGGCATCGGTGTTCTGCTGGAGGTACAAAGCCCGGATCGTTTCAGGAGCTGCCCGAAGTCTTTCCAGGACCGAACGCTTTCCGTAGAGGCGCATGATTTGTTATTCTATAATAAAGGCATGATTCAAACGCTCGGAATGATCGCGGCGGTGGTGCTGCCCCTTTGGAACATTCCGCTGATCCTGCGGATTGAACGGCGGAAATCCTCCAAAGACCTCTCTTTGGCTTGGGCCCTGGGAGTGTTCACGTGCCTGCTGGCCATGGCTCCTTCCGCCTGGGTTTCGCAGGACCGGATCTTCACGCTGTTTTCGGTAGTCAACCTGGTCCTGTTCAGCGGGGTGGTCCTGCAGGCGCTGCGCTACCGGTAGACCATGAGGAGGAAGC
>CAYJTC010000001.1:37666-55689 GCA_964372955.1 uncultured Planctomycetia bacterium
GGAGGAAGCGATGGCGTTAACCCCTTCAACGATGATGCTGGCGCCGGGAACCCAGGCGCCGGAATTCCGACTGCCGGACGTGGTTTCCGGAAAATCCATCACCTTGGAGTCTTTTGCCGGGAAGAAGGCGCTCCTGGTCATGTTCATCTGCAGGCACTGTCCCTATGTTCAGCACATCAAGGAGGAGCTGGCCCGGCTGGGATGGGACTACGTGCCGAAGGGGGCCTGGATCGTGGCGATCAGCTCCAACGACGCGGCCCACTATCCCGACGACGCGCCGGACAGCCTCAAACAGATGGCCCAGGAGCTGGGATTCAACTTTCCATTCTGCCACGACGAGACCCAGGAAGCGGCCAAGGCGTACAAGGCGGCCTGCACGCCTGATTTCTTCCTGTTCGATGAGAACCGGAAGCTGGTCTACCGGGGCCAGCTGGACGACAGCCGGCCGGGCAACAACAAGCCAGTCACCGGCCGGGACCTTCGGGCGGCTCTGGATGCGGTCCTGGCTGGCCGGCCGGTCCCGGCGGACCAGAAGCCCAGCATCGGCTGCAACATCAAGTGGAAGGCGGGCAGCGCTCCCGCTTACTACGGCTGAAACGACTTATTCTGTATGACCTGGACGGAACCCTGGTGGACACCCGCCAGGACATCGTCCAGTCGGTCAACGAAATGCGGCGGCGGATGGGGAAGGATCCGATGCCCTTCGAGCGGGTTGTGGGCTTCGTCGGCAAGGGGCTGGATCAGATGGTGGCCGACTGCCTTGAGACCGAGGATCCGGCTCAGATCCAGCGGGGGCTGGCTATCTACCGCCCTTTTTACGCGGAGCATCTTTTAGACCACAGCCGGCTTTACCCGGGCGCGAAGGAGCTTCTGGACTATTTCAAAGGCCGGAAACAGGCGGTTCTGACCAATAAACCCGGCTCTTTTTCTCGGCAGATCCTGGAAGGATTGGGAATGGCCGCCTATTTCGCGGAGATTGCAGGCGGAGAGGACGGGTATCCCCGCAAGCCGGATCCGGCCGTCCTGGTTTCCCTCTTGGACCGGCATCGAACGGCGCCGGCCGACGCCCTTTTCATCGGGGACAGCGAAATCGACGTGGAGACCGGCCGCAGGGCGGGGGTCCTCACGGTGGCGGTCCGGCACGGGTTCGGGGACCCCGAATCCCTGCGGGCCTGCGGCCCGGAAATCTGCGTGAAAGATTTCAGCGAGCTGATCGACTTGGCCAGGAGCCGCGGCTGGTAAGGTTTTAAATTTGAGGAGGCGAAGGATGGTTTCGGAAACGGTGCTGGAGACTCAGCTGGAAGGAGTCAAGCGGTTCAAGCGGGGAAAGGTCCGGGACGTTTACGACCTGGGGGAGCATCTTTTGATCGTGGCCACCGACCGGATCTCCGCTTTCGACGTGGTGATCCCCACCGGCATCCCCTCCAAGGGGGCGGTGCTGACTCAATTGTCCGCCTTCTGGTTCGGGAAGATGAAGGATCTGGTTGTCTCCCACTTGGTCTGTGCCGACATCGAGGAGATCCTGAAGCGCCATCCGGTGCTGAAGCCCCATCGCCCGATCCTGGCGGGTCGTTCCATGCTGGTTCGCCGCGCCCAGGTGGTTCCGATTGAGTGCGTGGTGCGGGGATACCTGGCCGGCTCCGGATGGAAGGAATATAAAAAGTCCCAGTCCGTCTGCGGAGTTTCACTGCCGCCGGGCCTGAAGGAGTCGCAGGAACTGCCGGAACCGATCTTCACCCCGGCCACCAAAGAGGAATCGGGCCATGACATGAACATCTCTCAGGAAGAAATGGCCCGCCGGGTGGGTCCCGAGCTTACGGAGAAACTCAAAACTGCGAGCTTAACGATCTACCGCCGTGCCCGGGACTACGCCCGAGGACGGGGGATCCTGATCGCCGACACCAAGTTCGAGTTCGGCCTGCTCAATGGAGAGGTCCTCATCGTGGATGAGCTGCTGACCCCCGATTCCTCCCGGTTCTGGCCGGTGGAGGGGTATGCCCCGGGGTTCTCGCCGCCCAGCTTCGACAAGCAGTTCGTGCGGGATTACCTGGAAGGTTTGTCGTGGGACAAGACCCCACCGGCTCCTCCCCTTCCCGAGGAGATCGTCCAGAAAACCGCCGCCAAATACCTCCAGGCCCTGACCCAGCTCACTGGACACGGGGACAGTCCCCAATTCCAGCTAGCCGGGAAGAGGGTTTAGCTCGTAGGCGCGGAGGAAGGCCGCGACCGCTTTGGAGCGGTTGCCCTGGCGGTTGTAGAAATGGGCCAGCATTCTCCAGTTCTCCGGCCGGAACCGGTTAAGCCGGACCAGCTCTTCAAACGTGGCCTCTGCCCGGTCCATTTGACCCAGCTGCTCGTAGGCAGCGGCCAGTTCCAAGGTGATCGCCCGGACCGTGCGGCGTTCCTGGTGAAGCATTTCCAGGAGAGGCAAGGCCTGGGCCGCTTGCTTGGCCCGGACCAGGGTCCGAGCATAATTGAACCGCAGGGGCCAATAGTTCGGATTGAGGCTTAAGCCCTGACGGTAGGCCTCGGCCGCCTCTTCCCAACGCTGGAGCTTTTCCAGCGTCATCCCCTCCCGGATGCGGGTGTCCCAGTCCTGAGGATCCAGTTGGGCCGCTTTACGCAGCGCATCCAAAGCGGCCGTCAAATCCCCCCCCTTTAACAGAGCCCAGCCCAGATTCCCATAGGCGTAGGCTGATTTCGGGTCCGCCGCGGCGGCCTTCCTGAACAGGTCGATGGCGGCCAGCAGCCGGTCTCCGGCTAAATAGCAGCGGCCCAACCCGACGAGGGCTTCGGGCAGGTTCGGGGAACGTTGGAGCGCCCGCTCAAAATAACCCTGAGCCACCGGGGCAAAGTTCTTAGCCAGGGAGCCTTGTCCGATCTCGACCAAGATCTTCGGATCTTCCAGCGGGTCCGACCCCTGCCGGGCGATCGTCGGCAGCGGCTGGGTGCGGAAGGCGTTCAGCGCTTCATGGATCAGAGGGTCGGTATTTTTATAAAGGGCCCACGGAGCGTTGAATTCCAGAAGGAGCTGGTCGTCGGTGTTCAGCTGGTTTCCTTGGGTGTACGTTTTAACATCCTTTTCCCCCAGCTGAAAAGAGGCCAGCAGCCCGGGAGCCGAAGGGATCCCCAGCTGAAGGAGATCTTCCTTAAGTTCGGGTGAGCGGTCGATCCGCTCCCGGATCCGATCCAGATCGAAAACGATCGGCTGGTCGCTGGCGATGATCAGGAAGTCCACCGACAGCGTCATCCAGATCGTCACATGGGGGAAAACCTTCTGGATGGATCGGACCACCATGGCGAAATCGGCCGGCTCCAGGGCGTAGGCCTGAAGCCATTGGCAGAGGATCCCTCCGGTTTTCAGCCGCCGGCGGGCCAGCTCATAGAATTCAACGGTGAACAGGGTGGCCGTACCGGCGATCCAAGGGTTGGACGGCTCGCTGATGATCAGGTCGTAGGCCTCCTGCTCCATGAGCAGGTGGTTGCGCCCGTCGTTTAAGATTAGGCGGGCCCGCGGATCGGAATAGGCCCGGTGGTTGATCTCGTCAAAATAGGGGGCCGCCTCCAGAACCGCCGGCTCGATTTCAACGCAGTCGGCCTGCCGGATCGGGTGGGCCAGCGAGCAGCGCAGGGTGGTCCCGCTGCCGAACCCGATCACCAGCGTTCGGGCGGGGTCCGGGTGGAGCAGATGCGGTAGATGGGCCGATAGGACCTGGGTTTCCATGTCCCGTCCGCTGGAGGCATCCACCTTGCCGTTGACCCGAAGGGCCCGATGGGCGCCCTGCTCCACGCTGACCACGCTGCTTGATCCTTCCCGGTAGAAGATCATCTCCCGGTCGTGCAGCATCGCCTGGATCTGGCCGGAGTCCAGTCCGAGCCCTTCAAACGGCTTAACATGAAGACCGGCCGTGATCAGCCGCTGGCTCCAGCCCCCACGGGCCAGGAACAGCCCTCCCCCCAGCAGGAACGCGGCGGCTCCCCAAACGGCAAGAGCCCTCCGGGAGCTGGGTCGATGGGCGAGGGCGACGGCGATCCCCAGCGCGCCCCCCAGTCCGATCGCCGCCAGGAAGGTCCGGTACAGCCCGATCATCGGGATCAGAAGAAAACCGGTTCCCAATGATCCCAAAACATTTCCCACGGTGTTGGCCAAATACAAGGTTCCCAGCCGGCGGCCGATCACAGAGGGATCCTGCGTATACAGGGAAGCGCTGACCGGAAACAGGGCTCCAAAGCAAAGAGTGGGAACGATCATCAGAAGGCCGCAGACCCCAAACCGCATCCCCTCCAGCCAGAGCGGATGCCCCAGCGTCAGGGAGAACAGCCGAACCGTCAGGATCCCGACCCGGTCGAACAGAGGAAGGGTTCCTAGAGCAAACAGGGCGATGCCGATTTGCAGACCGGCCCAGTCCGACATCCGGGCTGGCCGCCTTCTGAGAATCCGCTCGTAGATTCCGCTGCCCAGGGCGATTCCTAAGAGGAAAGTGGCCAGCATCAGGGTGAAGGCGTAGGTGGAGCTTCCCAGGACGGTCGCCAAGACCCGAGTCCAACTGACCTCATAGGCCATCGCCAGCGCGCCGGAGATGGCCAAGCCCGCGGGCAGCCAGGCCTGGGAGGAGCTGCTGGGCCGCGGCCAGATGCTGCGAGAGGTTAAGGTCAACTCTTCTGTTGGAGCGGAAGGCTCCAATCCGGCGGCCCGGAGTTGTTGAGAAAGAAGGCAGGCCAGCGTCCCAATCCCTAGATTCAGGACCACCGCCATGCGCAGGGTGTCCCGCATCCCCAAGACCGGCAGAAGAAGAAAACCGGCGGTCAAGGTTCCCGCGACCGCTCCGGCGGTGTTCAGCCCGTAGAGCAGGGCGGTGCCAGAGCCGATTCCCTCCGTCCGGCGGATGTAGAATTTCGCCAAGGTCGGCAGGGTCGCCCCCATCAAAAAGGTCGGCGGAAACAGGATCAGGAAGGAAAGCCCCAGCCTGACGATGGAAAAAAGAGCCGGCCCCGGGTCGAACCGGTGGGCGAATCCGACGGCAAGCGCCTGGATTCCTCCTAGCAGCAGGAAGGTCAGGGCGGCGTAGGCGCCGATCCCGATCTCCATCACGCCGTAGGCCCGCAGAGGCCTTCTCCAGCGATCGGCCCGGCGCCCGAGCCAGTAGCTGCCCAGCCCCAGCCCGGACATGTAGACGGTTAAGACGGTGGAGACGGCGTGGGTGGTGTTTCCGAAGACGAAACCCAAGAGGCGGACCCAAATCAGCTCGTAGAGGAGCGCGGCCGCCCCGGAGACAAAGAAGAACAGATACCCTAGGCGCTGAGCTTTGAGTTCCAACTGCATCGGAAGCCCCATTATAAGGCCTCGGCCCGTTTTCTGACAGGGGATTGGTGAAACGGGGCGCATCCCAGATTCGTCGGCACCTGTGGCTGTCATCCTCATGAAAATGAGGATCTGATCCTCGCTCCTCGATCCCCCTTTTCAGGGGGACAGTCGAGGACAAGCTTCGCGAGGATGACGTTTGAGGATGACGTTTTGAGACCGGCCTGCGGCCTTAAGAAGGACAACCGATAAACTTGGGATGCACCCACGAAACGGGCTCTTTTGGCCCAATTGTTTTATATGCTAACACGAGTCATGCAATCTGAGCCGTTCACCCTGAGCCTGTCGAAGGGTGAAGAGGCATTTCGTGCTTCGACCCTTCGACTTTGCTCAGGATCAGCACGAACGGTTTTGCATGAGTCGTGTGCTAATATTTAGCATGTATGACATATCGGGAGGTGGGTCACTACGCGGCCTTTACCCGGCGGGAGCGCCGCGGATTAGCTCGATCGCCTTCTTCAGGCGGAGGAGCCGCTCCGGGGAGGCGGGGTGGGTGTTGAAGTAGGATTGGGAAAGGGAGGCCGGCAGCTCGGTGGCGAACCGATCCCAGAAAGTCAAAGCCGCCTCCATCCGGTAGCCGGCCTGGTGAACGTAGGATAACCCGACTAAATCCGCTTCTCGCTCGAAATCCTGGGAAAAAGGAGATCGGATCCCGGAGGCCGCGGCCCCTCCGGCGCCGGGCAGAACGATATCAAGGGCGGTGCCCACGGTGGCTCCCAGGATCCCGGCGATCAGATTCGGGGCCATCCCTTTGGCGATGTGGCCTGAGGTCAGGTGGGCCAGCTCGTGGCCCAGCACCACCGCCAGCTCGTCATCCGACTCCACGAACCGCAGCAGGCCGGTCGTCACCAGGATCTGGCCCGGGACGGCGTACGCGTTGATCGCCGATTCCTCGGCCACCTGGAAACTGACTGGGTAGGGCCGGACGCCGGCGGTCAGGATCCATTTGAACCGGGTCCCTTCCCGTTCTAGGATTAAAGGGACCGCTTCATCCGGCTTGATCCGGCTGAAGGCCCCGGCCGCGTGGGCCACTCTGGGAGTCGGCTGGGTCCCGACCTGAACCAGAAGATCGCCCGGCTCTATCCCGGCCTGGTCAGCGGGGCCTCCCGGCAAAACCCCCACGATGAGGCAGGCTTTTTTTGCCCGGATCTGGGCATCCGTCCCTGAAATTCCGAATACCCCGGCGGAGATCGGATCTAATTCGTCCAGGAGAAGGCCGACGGAAGGTCTGGGTTTCTGGGAGGATCGGACTTCCTCCGGCAGGGCCCTCAGAAGCTGTTCCCCTACCGCACGGACCCGCATCACCTGACCGTACAGGTGTTTTAACGATTTGACCCGGTAATACCGTTGGGAGCTTTTCACCTCCTCCGGCTCTATGCGGGGGACCGGCCCCGCGCATCCTAAGAGAAAAAGGAGGCAAGCCGCAGCGGCGGCCGGACGCAGTTTTTCGAACAGCTTCAACATCCCGGCAGTCAGTCCCAGGCGCCGGACCTGCGCTCGAGGGACCCATCGAGCCTGAGCGTACCAGCGGGGACGGATCTGGCCTCCAGGGGGCAGGCATCGGAAGGCCCGGATCGTCAGCTCCCGATGAGAAAGGGTTTGCCGGATCTCCATCTGGAATGCCGGATTCCGGACTGCAATCCCGAGCCGCCGGCGCAGATGGCGCCGCAACCCTTCCGCTTCCGTCTCCTTCGGTTCCAGTTCACCCCCTGGGAATTCCCACAGCCCCGGCAGGAGTCCTGAAACAGGCCGGCGCGCCAGAAGCAAAGAGCCGTTCTTCTCCAGGACGCCGCACAAATATCGGATCAATCTCCGGGTCGGCTCCGGACGGGGCGGAGGGATCTGTTCCTGGAGCCCCCGTTTCCTGGCTTCGCAGCCGAAGGCGATTGGGCAGGCCGCGCAGTGAGGGCTGCGCGGGACGCAAACCAGGGCGCCTAGCTCCATCAGGGCCTGATTGAAGTCGCCCGGACGATCCCGCGGGACGAGCCGTTGGGCCAGATTCCAAAGCTGCTTGCGGATGCCGGATCCGCGCGGGTCTTCCGGAATCCAAAAGTAGCGGCAAAGGACGCGGGTCACATTTCCATCGAGAATCGGAGCGGGGCGGTCGAAAGCGATGGAGGCGACCGCCCCGGCGGTGTACCGACCGATGCCGGGGAGCTGCTGAAGCTCATTCAAGTCCTCGGGAAGGCGGCCGCCGTGTTTGGAGGCGACCTCCTGGGCGGCGGCATGCAGATTTTTGGCCCGGGAGTAATAGCCCAATCCGGACCAGGTCTGAAGGACCTTCGGCAAAGGGGCTCGCGCCAAGGTCTGCACCGTTGGGAATCGGGAGAGGAACCGTTCATAATAAGGGATCACGGTGGAGACCTGGGTTTGCTGGAGCATTGTTTCCGAGACCCAGATCCGGTAAGGATCCCGGGTTTTTCGCCAGGGCAGATCCTTGCGGGCATGGGCCCGATACCAAGCCAGCAGTCGCTTGCGGATCTTCTCCACGGCTTTATTATAACGATCGTCGGGGCGATGGAAGATACAATAAAGCCATGCCGACACCGCGTGAAAAGCCCCTGCTGATCTACGACGGGGATTGCGGTTTCTGCCGGCGTAAGGTGGAGCGCTGGCAACAGTGGACCGGCGGCCGAATGGAGTACGCTCCCTTCCAGGAAGTCGGCCGGCAGTTCCCCGAAATCTCCGAACAACAGTTCCATTCCTCGGTCCAGCTGATCGAGCCAGACGGCCGGATCTATTCCGGGGCGGAGGCGGTCTTCCGGACACTGGAGCGCGCTCCGGCTTTTGCCTGGGCCCTCTGGGCGTACCGAAGAATCCCAGGGATGGCTCCTCTGGCCAACTGGGGTTACCGGTTCATCGCCCGGCACCGATCCGGGCTCGGCGGTGCCGAGAGTTACCTTTTGACCCGAACCCTGTTCCTGCGAGGGTTGGCCCTCGTCTATGGGATCGCCTTCGCATCGCTTTGGACTCAAATCCAGGGCCTGATCGGCTCGAAAGGGATTCTGCCGGCCGCCGATTTCATGAACACGGTCCTCCCCCTGCTGGGAGCGGACAGCTACTGGGGGATCCCGAGCCTGCTGTGGCTGAATTCCAGCGACGTTGCCCTGCACCTGATCTGCGGGTTGGGGGTGGCTTGCTCCCTCCTGCTGGCCATCGGGCGGGCTCCTGCGCCGATGCTGTTTTTACTCTGGGCTCTCTATCTTTCTTTGGCGGCGGTGTCACAGGATTTTCTCAATTTCCAATGGGACGCCCTGCTGCTGGAAGCCGGGTTTCTGGCGATCTTCTTTGCGCCCGGCTCCAAGCTGGTTCTGTGGCTTTTTCGGTGGCTCCTGTTTAGGCTGATGTTCTCTTCGGGGATGGTGAAGCTTTTGAGTGGAGATCTCTCCTGGCGGGGGTTGACTGCGCTGACGTTCCATTATGAAACGCAACCCCTGCCGACCTGGATCGGCTGGTATGCGCATCAACTGCCCGTCGGATTCCAGAAGTTTTGCGCGGGCGGCATGTTCGCCATTGAGTTGGCGGTCCCGTTTCTCATCTTTGGTCCCCGATGGATGCGGCGGGCCGCTTTCTGGATTTTCATCGCGTTCCAGGGGCTGATCGCGGCCACCGGCAACTACGGATTCTTCACCCTGTTGATTGGGCTCCTCTGTTTTCTTCTGTTGGAAGATGCCGCTTGGCCCGGCTGGCTCCGGGCCCGGTTCTCGATGCCGCCGAATCGGTCTGTCTCCCAAGGGCTGCTGGGGAAAGCGGCCATACCGCTGGCCGGCCTTCTCTTGTTTTTGAGCGGCAGCCAGCTGGCCGGGATGCTGATCCGACAAGGTTCTCTCCCCCGTGGGGTAGTTGAGCTTTCGGAAGCTTTAGCGCCGTTTCGGATGGTGAACAGCTATGGGCTATTTGCCGTCATGACAACCCGCCGGCCGGAGATCCTCTTGGAGGGCAGCCGGGATGGCCTCAGCTGGGAAGCGTACGAGTTCCATCATAAGCCTGGGGATCTCGGGCGCCGCCCCGGCTTCGTCGCGCCGCGCCATCCCCGATTGGATTGGCAGATGTGGTTTGCCGCGTTAAGCGGGCCGATGGGCAACCCCTGGTTCTTCAGCTTGATGAAGCGCCTTCTCGAGGGATCCCCGCCGGTGTTGAATCTGCTGAAGGAAAACCCGTTTCCGGAAAAGCCGCCCCTCCAGGTGAGGGCGATCCTCTATGAGTATCACTTCACCACGCCGGCCCAACGGCGCGCCACCGGCAACTGGTGGCGCCGGGAATACAAAGGGCTTTATTGCCCGGTCCTATCGCTGAAAAGGAAAGAAGAGACTTCTTAAGCAGAAGCCAACTCCGCCTTATCCAGCTTCTGAAGCTCTTCCAGCAGATCCTCCTCGGAGCCGGCGTCTAATTCCAGAGCGGGGAAAGAGTCCGGATCGACCTCCTCCAACAAATCCAGCATCTGCTCAATTTCTCCTAGCTCCTCCACCTTCGCCAACTCGATCCCCATCCGATCCGGCGCCTGGTTCGCCCAGACCGCCAGGAGGACGGCGCAGGCGGCTGTGGCCAGCGCCAGGGAGAAACGGGGAGCCAGCACCCATCGGAAGACAGGGGCCGGCTGGGTTTCTCGGATCCGCCGCAGGACCTCTTCGGTGTAGCTGGCCTGAAGGAAACTCGGCGGAGATTTGACCGGATGCCGGGCAAGCCACCTCTCCAGCCAGCCCTGCCAGTCGGTTCGGTTCATCGTGAACCCTCCTCCTTGATGAATGGCTCCAGCCAGGCCCGCAGGGTTTCGGTCGCCCGAAACAGATGCGCTTTGACCGTCCCCAGCCGCACCCCCATCGTTTCAGAGGCCTCCTGCAGGGAAATCCCTTGAAGGTGACACAGGACGAAAGCGATCTTCTGTTTCATCGGGAGTCTCCCGATCGCTTCGCTGATCCTTCCGGCCAGATCTTTGCTTTCCAGAAGGTCCCGAGGTCCCTCCGACGGATCAGCCGGATCAAACAAAATCTCTTCTCCAGACTCCGGATCCCGGTGGAGGAAAGGAATCCAGGCCGGCTGCCGGCTCTTTTTTCTGAGAAAATCCCTGCACTCATTGACCACAATCCGGTAGAGCCAGGTGGAAAACCTGGATTTCCCCCGGAATCGGCCCAGATTCCGGTACGCCTTGATGAATCCATTTTGAGATAAATCTCTGGCCTCTTCGAGGTCTCCCACCAGGCTGAAGGCCAATCTCCAGGCGGGGAGCTGGTACCGGTCCACCAGCTCCCCGTACCGGTTGACGTTTCCCGCCAGGACCGCCTCGATGATTTCAGCGTCGTCGGCCATGTCGGAGGATAGTGTACCATTATCGTCCACGCCTCCCACCGCCGTCGGCTCCACCCCGATGACCGCCGCCGGTTTTTCCACCCCCATGCCGGTTCGGGCTGGCGCCCGGGCTGCCTTTGGGCCCAGGCCGGTTTTCCCAGTGGGTGCCGCGGCCGCCGGCCGGTCCGGGCGGGTTATTGTCCCGGTCCCTGCGATCATGAGGCCGCCGGTCCCGGACATCCTCCCTCCGGTCCCGGATGTCCTCCCTGCGATCCCGGACATCTTCTCTGCGGTCCCGGATCTCCTCCCGGCGGTCTTGCCGGTGCTGCCAGTTCGGATGCTTCTGAACGAATGGGCCGTGCGCCTCCGGATGGTTCTTCTTGAACTGTTCCAGTTTCTCCTGGCGCCACTGAGCCCGTTTCTGGGTGAGCTTCTCATAACGCTCGGGATTTTTCTCTTTCAGTTCGGCCAGCCGGTTCTCCAAGTGCTCTTTGCGCTGCGCCCGAAGCCGCTCGTAGGCCTCCGGCCGGTTTTTCTTCAGCCATTCCAGCCGACTCTGGCGTCGCTCTTGCAGGCGGGCCATCGCCTTCCGGTATTTCTCCGGGTCATTCTCCTTCAGATGCTCCAGCCGTTCCTGGAGCTTGGCCTTTTTTTCCTTCACTTGCCGGCGGAACTCCTCCGGGTTCTCCTTCTTAAGCCGCTTGAGCCGCTGGGCCTCCTGGACTACCGGCCCCGCGATTGTCCCAGCGGGAGTTCCTTCAACCACCTCCACCGGGTCGGCCCCTCGACGCTCCTGCGCTTCCAGGATTCCCGGAGCCGCCACCACTCCTCCTAGCATCAGCATCCATAAAAGCTTTTTCATCGGAAGTCCCCTCCTTTTTCTGCTTATTTAGACGTCGCTAGCTCCAAAAAGTTTACAAGGTGTAAAATGCCACAAGGCACCCTGTCTGATACAATGGAGCTAAAAGGGAGGGACAGATTGGCTGAAAAAGCATTGGAGGCGCTTCTCCAAGAGGAGCGCCTCTTTCCGCCCCCGGAGTCCTTTCGCCGGCGGGCCAACCTCAGCGATCCCTCCATTTACAAGCGGGCGGCCGGGGACCGGCTTAAATTCTGGGCCGGCCTAGCCGCTGAGCTCCACTGGTTCAAGCCCTGGGACCGAATTCTGGACTGGAACCTCCCTCTGGCGCAATGGTTTGTGGGCGGCCAGACCAACATCGCCTTTAACTGCCTCGACCGGCACCTGTCCGGCCCCCGCCGGGACAAAACCGCCCTCCTTTGGGAAGGGGAGCCGGGTGATCAGCGCAAGCTCACCTACGCCGAGCTTCACCGGGAGGTCTGCCGGTTCGCCAACAGCTTGAAATCGATCGGCGTCCAAAAAGGGGATCGGGTCACCCTCTACATGCCGATGGTCCCGGAGCTAGCCATCGCGATGCTCTCCTGCTCCCGGATCGGAGCGGTCCACAGCGTGGTGTTCGGCGGGTTCAGCGCTGAGGCCCTGCGGGATCGGGTCCACGACTCCCAGTCCAAGGTCGTGATCACCGCGGATGGAGGATGGCGTCGGGGCGCGGTTCTGCCCTTGAAGGAGAGCGTTGACGAGGCGCTTCAAGAGCCCTCTTCCGTTGAAAAGGTGGTCGTCTTCCGGCGGATCGGAGGGGCCACCCCCATGACCGCCGGCCGGGACCTTTGGTGGCACGATCTGGCGGAGAAACAGCCGGACCGGTGTGAAGCCGAACCCCTTGATTCGGAGCAGATGCTCTACCTGCTCTACACCAGCGGCACCACCGGCAAGCCCAAAGGGATCATCCACACCACCGGCGGCTACATGGTCGGCTGTTACGCCACCACGAAATGGATCTTTGACCTGAAGGAGGAGGATGTTTATTGGTGCAGCGCCGACATCGGGTGGGTAACCGGCCACTCCTACGTGGTGTATGGCCCTCTGCTCAACGGGGCGACGGTCCTGATGTACGAAGGAGCCCCCAACCACCCGGGCCAGAGCCGGTTCTGGGAGATCATCGCCAAGCACCGGGTGACCATTTTCTACACCGCTCCCACCGCGATCCGGACCTTCATGAAATGGGGGGAGGATCTCCCGAAGCGGCATGACCTGTCTTCTCTGCGTCTGCTCGGTTCAGTCGGGGAACCGATCAATCCGGAGGCCTGGATCTGGTACCACCGGATGATCGGCGGCGGCCGCTGTCCGATTGTCGACACCTGGTGGCAGACGGAAACCGGCCACATCCTGATCTCTCCCTTGCCCGGAATCACCACACTCAAGCCCGGTTCAGCCGCGATGCCGTTCCCCGGAATCGAAGCGGAGGTGGTGGACGACCAGGGACGACCGGCCGAGGCCGGCTACCTGGTGATTAAGTCTCCCTGGCCGGGGATGCTGCGCGGAATCTACGGAGACCCGGAACGATACCGCCAGCAGTACTGGTCCCGGTTCCCGGGAGTTTACTTTACCGGAGACGGCTGCAAGCGAGACCGGGAAGGCTATTTCTGGCTCTTGGGAAGAGTGGACGACGTCTTGAAAGTGAGTGGCCATCGCCTCTCCACCATGGAGATCGAAAGCGCCCTGGTGGACCACCCGGCGGTGGCAGAGGCGGCGGTGATCGGCAAGCAGGACGCGATCAAAGAGAACTCTATCGTCGCCTTTGTGACGCTGAAGGGGAACGTCAAATCGACCCCGGAGTTGGAGAAGGAGCTCAAAGGGCACGTTGCCAAGAAGATCGGGTCATTGGCCCGTCCCGATGAGATCCTGTTCACCGCGGAGCTGCCCAAGACCCGCTCGGGTAAGATCATGCGGCGGCTCCTTCGGGATATCGCCGAGGGCCGCGCCCTGGGGGACACCACCACGCTGGCCGACGCCGCCGTCGTCCAATCCCTCAAAAGCAAGTACGAGGACTCGGAGTAGCCGACGCCGCCCCTCCGTCTCGGTCCGTCTCGGGGGTGGGGTTCGCAGACACGCCGACTCCACCCCCGCTCCGGTGGTTCCCTGCGCGCATCGCTCGTCCGCCCCGGCGTGGCGGCCTCGCTCTGTCCTCGGCCTCGCTCTCGCCAGAGATGAAGCTCGCCTCTCGAACGCCAAATGGCTCAAAAAAAATATTGGAATGTCCCCAGTTGTCCAGCCGATTGTTAGAGGGTTCGGTGGAGGCTCGTCGTTTGCCACCAGAGCCAGCGGCCGACCGGGCCGGCCCAGGCGACCCAGGTGAACGGAAGCCAGCTCCGGGCCCGGTACCGGCTGTTGCAGCGCACGCAGTAACAGGCGATCCCCAGGTCATGCAGGACTCCCCGGGTGAAGCGCAGGGTGATCGGCGTGGTGGTCAGCAGGACCGCGCGGCATTCCGGGCAACGCCTGCTGGCTTGGTAAAATCGGTAGGCCTCCGCAGGCACCTTAGACCTCCTTCAACAGCTCGATGGGGAAGATATTCCCGGGATTCAAAATTCCCTCCGGGTCGAGAGCTTTCTTCACGCGGGCCATCTGCTTTAATCCATCGCTGCCGACCATCTTCTCTAAATAAGGGATCCGGAGCTTGCCGATCCCGTGCTCGGCGGAGACCGTGCCTGCCAACCGGATCGCGTGGTCGGCCAGGATGCCATAGATTTCCCTGGACCGTTCAAATTCTTCCTGGGTCTTAGGCAGAAGATTGGCATGCAGGTTGTTGTCTCCGAGGTGGCCGAACAGGCAGGCGTCCATCCCGGAGCTTCCCAGCGTTTCCAGATAGAGATCCAGCATCTGGCCCGCGTTGGAGTCCGGGACGGCGAAATCGGTGCCGATTTTCCGGAATCCGTTTCGGGCCGCCTGCTCGTTGACTCCCGCCGGCAGATCGTGCCGGAACTCTTTGAAGAAGGCCGGAGGCCGGTCGGCAGAGTAAATCCAAACTGCTCCGGAAAGCCCGCGGGTCCACCGTTCGAGAACGGCCGGTTCCCGGCCCGATTCGCATTCCTCCTCGAAAAATAGCGCAGATCCCGATCCCTTCGGGATTTCAGGATATGCCTTGGAAAGAAATCCCAGCGACCGAGAATCGAGGAACTCCAGCAGGCGGGGAGCCAGTTCCTGAGACTGCCTGGCTTGCGCGGCGAACCGGAAGCACTCTTTCTCAGAAGGGAAGAATAGGATTCCGCCGGTCACCGCTTCCGGTTTCTTGAGGATGGCCAGCTCAATCTCGGTGAAAATTCCCAGCGTTCCCTCCGAGCCGATGAACAGGTCGATTAAGTCCATGCCAGGCGCTGCGAAGTAGCCGGCGGCGTTCTTGACGGCAGGCATGGAATAGGTGGGCACGGGAACTAGCTCCTGCGCTTTTCTTTCGCCCCGCCGGACCTCCAGCAGGCTTGCCTGGGGCAGGACGATCCTCAGCCGCTTCACATGAGGACGGGTAGGCCCGTACTTGAAGGAACAGGGCCCGGAGGCATTGGTGGCCACGTTGCCCCCCAGGAACGAGGTGTTCTCTCCAGGGTCGGGCGGATAAAAAAGCCCTCGGGTGTCCAGCTCCGCCTGCAGCGCCCTGAGCTCTACTCCCGGCTGTACGACGGCGATTCCTTCCCGGGTCGATTCCTCCCACTGGATCTTCAGGATCCGGTTGAGCTTCTCGGTGGAAAGGAGGATGCCGCCTTGCGGGACCCGAGCTCCGGTCAAACCGGTCCCGGCCCCAGAGACGGTCACCGGGGTCTTAGTGCTTCGGGCCTCCTGGAGGATTTTGGTGATCTGGGCTTCGTTGGAGGGCAGGAGGATTCGGTCGGCTTCCCCTTGGAAGTGGGAAGCGTCTTCGATCAGCACGCTCACGTCAGAAAGTGCCTGACCCCTTTTGACGGGTGGTGATGATGGAGGATTTCATCAGCCGGTCGGCCGAGGGTGGAGAGAAGCCGGCGTAGCCCCGGTGCCGTTCGATCAGCTCCAGGACGGTGAAAGGTTGACCTTCTCTTACATCGGCGGCGGTGAAGACCTGGCGCAGGTCGGTCCCCCGATTGCCCACAATCGGCCCGGCGAAAGCCACGCCCCGCTTCTTGAGAGTGGAGACTGCCGTCTCGATCTCCTCCACCCGGACCGCAATGTGGTGAAGAACTTTGTCCGAGAAACGGCGGACCCACGGAGGGATGACGCTGGTTTTCCCGCGGCGGCCCTCAAAGGCCTGATCGATGAAGACAGCCGGCAGGCCTTTCTTTCGGTACACCTTGGCCCACCAGTCGTCGTATTCCAGGACTCCTTGTTTTCCGACGGTCCGGTCCCACCGGAAGCCCAGCTTCAGGAACTCCTGCGCCCGCCGGTCCACATCCAGCGTCCGGACCGTGATGTGGTCGACCACGGGGGAAAGGCCCACCCCGATCTTTCCCAGCTCCCGCTTGAGCAAACGGGCCGCCCGGTTGTTTCGGACAAACCCCTCCACGTACCGTCGGGCCACCACCTCCGCTTTGTCTGGCATGGTTCCCATTATATCCCACTTCCGGCAGGGCAACCGGCTCCCTTGCAAAAGTCCCAAGGGCAATAAAAATTAGGTGAAACTAAATCTAGAGTAGACCTTGACAAGGCGGGAGAGGGGGATGTATACTAGGGGTAAGCTACTCGATCAGGGCAAACTTGCCGGAAGGCAGGGGCGCAAAGCTACGGCTCGAGACACGAGCGCCGGGCTGCCGAGACAAAAAGGAAGCGCGCAGGGTCTTGGAAGCCCGGCGATTTGTTTTGGCCAGTTTGCTGGCAATTAAAAAGGAGAAGAACAAAATGGGCAACTTGAAACAGAGACTGAGTCTCTTGACACTAGGGATGATGCTGGCTGTTCCGGCCATTCTGTGGGCTGACCCGGACGTCACCAACGACAACGCGCAGATCATCACCGACACGGTGGACCCCACTCGGACAACCTCGCTTCCAGAGGAGGTGGCACGGGCAGAGTTTGTGGAGGGTTATTCAAAGCCAGAGGAGCCTGAGCTAATTCCCGTTCCACCGAGACCGGTTTTAGGATTAGAAATATGGAATACGCAAACTGTTTCAGGCCAAGTCGATGCCGACGGGACAGAGGGACCTCCCATCCAGTTGCCACCTGTCCTCCAGTTCCGTATTGACCGCGGGACAGGGAAACGCATAGACGACGACCCGAGTCGTCGTTAGGAGTTGGGGGTACCGTTTCCGGGAGTGCCGCGAGGCATCATTCAAAGGATCTTCCCGTTCCACAGATCGGCTAGGAACTCTCTCCATGGCATGACGCGGATTCCGGCGGTGATCCTCGGGGTCCTTTCATTGCACACCACGATCGCCCTGCGGGGCTTGAATTCTTCCGCAAACGCCTTGATAGGTTTCAGATCGCTGGAATCGAGGCGGGAAACCCCTTTGATCTCCACAGCGGCCTCCCCTTCACCCAGGATAAAATCCACCTCCAGCCCGGATTTTGTCCTCCAGAACCGAATGGGGAAGTCCGAGTCGCTGTAGGACCGGTAGGCCAGCATTTCCATCAACACGAAATGCCCGAATGCTTTTCCGAAGGCCTCTCCGCGGGCTTCCTCAATGCGCCTGCGGGTGATGACGCCGGCAACACCGACATCGAAAAGGTAGAATTTGCAGGCCTTCCCAATAACCTGGCGATGCTGCCTTTTCCGGAAAGGTTCGACCAGGGTTCCAACGAGCGTGTCCACGAGGATTTGGAAATACGCCCGGACCGTCTTGGCATCCACGCCGCAGTCTCGGGCGATGTTGGAGTAATTCAGGAGTTCCCCATGGCATCGAAGAATCAGGAGAAGGCGGGAATGTTGCGCGTCAGCCCTTCGGCGAAGACCTCCTCCTTCAGGTAATCTTGAACGTAGGCCTTAAGGGATTTTTTGGCACCTTCCTCCTCGAGGTAATGGCTGGGAATCAAACCGTGATTCAGCGCCCGCAGGAGGTCCACATCCCCGATCTCACAGCTGACCAGGGGATGCATCTCATACCGCCAGGCCCGTCCACCCAATAAATTGGCATGACCCCGTTTCAGTTTTCGGGCGCTGGAACCGCAGAGGATGAACTGGAACCCTTTGTTTTCAATCAACCAGTGGACTTCATCGAGGATCTGCGGAACCTTTTGGACCTCGTCCGGGATGATCGGATGCTGAAGCACTTGAGAGTGCTGCGCCAGGAGCTGTTCGCGCAGGAGGGCGGGGTTCTTTGAGAATTCAAGGAATAGATCGCTCTTAAGGAAGTCGAAGAAGAGGCTGCGTGGGAATCTCTGTTTCAGGTACGTCGTTTTTCCAGTCTTACGCGGCCCCCAGAGGAAAGCGGAACGCCCTTTGCCCAGACGCAGGTCGAGTCTGCGCCGGATATTTTCCATGTCAGATAATCCTCCTAAATAGTTTAACTAAACACGAGTCATGCAATCTGAGCCGTTCACCCTGAGCCTGTCGAAGGGTGAAG
>CAYJTC010000002.1:0-42260 GCA_964372955.1 uncultured Planctomycetia bacterium
CCCTCCGATAGCCGACCCGATCACCTCCTGCGCGGCCGCCACGGAAAGCCCGTAGCGGGCCAGCGCCTCTCGCTTGAGCTCGAAATCCAGAAAGTAGCCGCCGGTCACCCGCTCCGCGTAGACCGAGCGGGTGCCGGGAATCGGCTGGAGAATCCTTTCCAGTTGAACGCCGATCTCCTCGATCCTCTTCAAATCGGACCCCAGGATTTTGACGCCGACCGGCGTCCGAACACCGGTGGTCAGCATGTCGATCCGGTTTTTGATCGGCATCGTCCAGGCGTTGGTCGTCCCGGGAATCTTGAGCGCCTCATCCATCCGACGGATCAGCTCCTCCCGGGAGACCCCTTTGCGCCATTCCTTCTGGGGCTTGAGCAGAACCACCGTCTCCATCATCGAAAAGGGGGCCGGATCGGTGGCGCTTTCCATTCGGCCAGCTTTGCCGAAGACCCGCTCCACCTCCGGGAAGCTTTTTAAGATCCGATCCTGCGTCTGGAGCAGGCGCTGGGCCTCGGTGACGGCCAGGCCCGGCAGGGTGGTCGGCATGTAGAGGAAGTTTCCTTCCCAAAGAGGAGGCATGAACTCGGAGCCCAGACTCAAGTAAACCGGGATGGTCGTGGCAACCAGCAGGGCCGCCGCCAGGATCGTCCCCTTCCGATGACGCAGAACGAACCGGCAGGCCGGCTCGTACACCTTGAACAGGCGCCGGCTGATCGGGTGTTTCTCTTCCGGATAATAGGTGCCGACCGCCACCGTGGTCGCCAGCTTCGAGGCCCATCCCTCGACTTTGCTCGGGATGAACGGCAGGCGCAGTTTGATCGGCTCCATCCGGGTGAACATCATCCGCATCGCCGGATCCAGGGTGATGGCCAGCAGCGCTGCGATCGCCATCGCCAAGTTCTTGGCCCAGGCCAGCGGCTTGAAGAGGCGCCCCTCCTGATCCACCAGGGTGAAGATCGGCAGGAAGGCCACCGCGATCACCAGCAGGGAGAAGAAAACGGAAGGCCCCACCTCTTTCAAGGCCTTCAGCCGCACCGCGTGGTAGTCCCCCTGCCTTCCCCCCTCCACCCATTGCTCCAGCCGCTTGTAGGCGTTCTCCACCTCCACGATCGCCCCGTCGACCAGCACGCCGATCGAGATGGCGATCCCCGAAAGGCTCATGATGTTGGAGGTCATCTTCAATCCGTAAAGAGGGATAAAGGAAAGCAGGACCGCGATGGGGATCGTGACGATGGGGATGATGGCCGATGGAAAATGCCAGAGGAAGAGCAGGATCACCAGGCTCACGATGATCATCTCCTCGATCAGCTGGTGCTTGAGGGTGTCAATCGCCTCTAAGATCAGCTCCGACCGGTCGTAGAGGGTGACCACCCGGACCCCTTCCGGCAAAGAGGGCTCTATCTCCTTCAACCGGGCCTTGACCCGGCCGATCACCTTCAGGGCATTCTCGCCGGAGCGCATGATCACCGTACCGGTCACCACATCCCCTTCCCCATCCAGGTCGGCGATCCCCCGGCGGATCTCCGGCCCCAGGGAAACGGTTCCGATGTTCTTGACCCAGATCGGGGTCCCCGCCTTATCCACCCCGACGGCGATCTCCTCCAGATCCTGGACGGAACGGGCGTATCCTCTGCCTCGGACCATGTATTCGGCTCCGGAGAATTCCAGCAGGCGGCCTCCCGCCTCCTGGTTCCCCTGACGAATCGCCTCAATCACGTCGGTCAGCGGAAGGCTGTATCCCAGAAGCCGGGTCGGATCGATCGTGATCTGGTACTGTTTGACGAATCCGCCCAGGGAGGCCACCTCCGCCACGCCGGGCACGCTCTGAAGGTGATAGCGGAGATACCAGTCCTGAAAGGAGCGCAGCTGCTGAAGATCCTGCTTTCCGGAGGTGTCGACGAGGGCATATTGATACACCCAACCGACTCCGGTGGCGTCCGGCCCCAGCTCGGTCCGGACCCCCTCCGGCAGGCGGGGGATGATCTTGCTCAAGTACTCCAGAACGCGGGAGCGGGCCCAGTAAAGATCGGTCCCGTCCTTGAAGATCACGTAGACGTAGGAGAAGCCGAAGTCGGAGAAGCCCCGGATCGCCTTGACCTGGGGAGCTCCCAGCAAGGCGGTGACGATCGGATAGGTGACCTGGTCTTCGATGAGGTCGGGGCTGCGGTCCCAGCGGGAGTAGAGGATGACCTGCGTGTCGGAGAGATCCGGGATGGCGTCCAGCGGAATATTTCTTGCCGACCAGACCGCGCCGAACATCGCGGCCAGCACAAGGATCAGAATCAGAAAGCGATTGCGGGCGGAGAACTCGATGATCCTTTCAATGGGGCCAGCACTTACGGAGCCGTCAGGCGACGTCAAGTGCCCTGGCCTCATTGATCCCGCCCCGCCCGACAGGGGGGGATCGGGATTCCGATTATCAGGGACCATGGTGGTGTCCAGGTTCCAGGGCTGCCTTCAGACGGCTCTCGGAATCCACCAGGAAATTGCCGTTGACCACCACCGGCTCTGCCTCTGAAACCCCGCTCTTGATCTCCACGAAGCCCTCCGCCCGGACGCCGGCGGAGATTTCTCTGGGCTCCAAAACCCCCTGCCCCCGATCCACAAACAGGATCTGCCGGGCGCCGGTTTCCAGAACCGCCTCCGAAGGGACCGCCAGCCGCTGGCCGAGATCGACCCGGATCTGAGCCGCGGCAAACATCCCGGGCCGCAGGATCCCCTCCAGGTTAGGAAGCTCAAGCCGGGCGGTGGCGGTTCGGGTCTCTTCGTTGAGCGTGGGAGATAGAAAGACCACCTTGCCCTGAAGCGGCTCGTCGGGCTGCTGCGGCAAAGTCACCTGCGCCTCCTGCCCTTCCCGGACAAACGGCAGGTCCGCTTCATACACCTGGACATCCACCCAAACAGTGGAAAGATCGGCGACATGGTAGAAGTCGGCCCCCCGCTCCATGTATTCGCCCGGGAAGACATGCTTCCTAAGCACAAAGCCGTCCAGGGGGGAGGTCAAAACCAGGGTCTTGGCCGCGGCCCCGCGCTCCTCCAGGGCTTGGATCTGCTCCTCGGAGATGTCCCACCCGAGGAGCCGCTGGCGGGCCGATTCCAGGTTCTCCTGCGCCCTCTGACGGATCGCCGGATCGGCGCCCGCGGGGACCTCCTCAACCCAGCGGCGGGTCGACAGATACTCCTGCTGGGTGGTGACGAAATCTGGACTGTAAAAGGAAAAGAGCGGCTCCCCTTTTCGCACCCGGTCCCCTTCGTATCGGGCATAGATCTGGTCGATCCAGCCCTCCACCTTCGGGTGGACGTGAACGATCCGGGTCTCATCCACCCTCACCCGCCCGACGGCCCGGATCTGCTTGACCATCTGCCGCCTCTGGGCCGGGGCAGTCCTGACCCCAATGAGCTGCTGCCGGTGGGGAGAAAGCAGAACAGCCGCGTAACCGGCTGGGGTCGCTTCCGCCTGCGCCATCCCAGCCATCCCTTCGCCGCCGGAAACGTGCGTGCCGCAGACCGGACAGGAGACCTCTTCGCCCGCGCTGGAGATGACCAGCATCGGACAGAGCCGTCCCTCCTGGAGCATGGGGCAGTTGTGCAGGACGCAGATCTCCTTGGGCGAAGAGGCGGCCGTCTCCTTTTTCACCAGCCGCATGTTGCAGATGGGGCAGTCTCCTGGCCGATCTGCGGTGTAGGTCGGATGCATCGGGCAGTAGTAGAGATCCGCCCCCTTCTGCAAAGAGTGGGCCCGATGCCGGAGCGCCTGCGTGGCGACGATCCCCGTCAACAGAACCAGGACAACTCCCGCCCCAACGGCCAGTCTGCGGCCTCCCGGAATCTTCATCATGGCTTTCGCCCCTCCTCCGAAAGTTCGTGCTGCTCCCGCAGGGGGATTCCCACCGCCTGCTCGAGCATGACCAGATGCTGTTCCAAAAGGGCCAGGTGCTGGTAGTAGGTCCGATGCCGTTGGGAAAGCTCCCGCTGCGCCTCCAGCAGATCACCCAGTGGAGCCGTCCCGGCTCGATAGGAAGCCAGCAGGGAGGAGACCCGTTGGCGGTCCAGCGGAATGAGCCCCTCCTGGCAAAGCTTCGCCGTGGCAAAAATCGCCTGGGCTTCCTGCCAATGTTCATGGATCCGGCGGGCGATCTGGTTGCGGGCCCCCTGGTAGGCGGCCTCGGTCGATTCCTTGTCGTACAGGGCGGCGCGGACCCCATACTTCTGTTTGGTCCAGAACCAGAACGGCAGGACCAGCGCCAAGGTCAGATCCCACGGCCCCATCGGCCCCATCGCCGGATCCCGCAGCTCCACCATCGTCTCTAAGTCCGGCAGCAGCTCCCGCTTGGCCAGACGGTGGGCGGCCTGCGCCCGCTCCGCCGAATATCTAAAAGCCAGCAGCTCCGGCTGGTTCTCCTCCGCCTGGGTCAGAAGCTCCTCAGGCCCGGAAGGCACCTCCAGCAGGCTTAAAGGGCCTGGCGGGCCCATCGGGGCTCCGGCCGGCCGGTTCAGGAGGTGATTCAGATGCGCCCAGGCCGCTTTGCGGCGGTGCTCCAGGACGGTCAGCTCGTTTTCGGCCTTCAGGCGTTCCGTCTGAACCTGCAGAAGCTCCGGTTGGCTGAGCGTTCCGGCCGCGTACCGGGCCCGCGCGGTGGCATCGGCCTGCTCAAACAAAAGGATCTGCTCCCGCTGAATCTCCATCTCCCGGTCCAACAAGAACAGGTCGTAGTAGCCGGACTTCAGCTCGCTCAAAATCTCCCATTCCCTTTGCTTGAACATCGCCCCGGCCATCTGCGCCTCCTTGACCGCCACCTGCCCTTTGAGGGAAAGCTTGCCGGGGAAAGGCAGGGACTGAATCAGGGAGTAAAGGATCGTCGCCTGGTTGAGCTTCACGGTGCCCCGCGGGATCTCCTCGAACTCCACCCCGATCCTGGGAGCCGGCAGCCCTTTGGCCTGCGGGATCCTCTCCTGCGCGGCCTCCCAGCGCTTCCGAGCGGCCCGCAGGTCCGGGTTGACTCGCCGGGCCTCTTCCAGCAGAGGAGCCAAGGAAAGGACCCCTGCCCCGTCGGCCGCAAGGGTGGGTGAAGGGTGAAGGGTGAAGGGTGAAAAAGAAAATGCCATGATGAGAAACCAGGAGACTCTCGAAAATTTCCCGTTCTTGGCCTTCACCTTACACCTTCGACCCTTCACCGTTTTTCCACTAGGGCACATCCCTTTGTCATGCCGCAGGCGGTCATCCGGCAGGCGGCCCGAAGCTCCCCAGTTATCATTCCGTTGAGCTTATCCCGCTGGGAAACGTCCAAGATCTTCCGGACCTCCAACAGGTGTTCCAGGGTGGCCCTCTCCAGAGCCGCCTGCTCCCGCCCAATCTCTCCCACCAGTGAATCCAGCGCCATCCGGTCCGGCTGATCCTGCTTGACCAGCTGGATCAACTGGGCCCGTTTCTCGCAGAGAAGCTGGCAGCTCTGCTGTTTCTGGGCCAGGAAGCTTTTTTCCAGAGAAGCCACCTGCTCCTTTTGAGCCGGCGTCAGATTCAGTCCACGAGCCAAGGAGATTTGTGCCCTTTTAGAGGCGATCAGCTGACAGCATCCCACCGTGGCCAGATAGGCAACCCCCGCTACGACTCCCAGAAGCGCAGCCCCAATCAAAAACCGCTTCATCCTCTCCTCCTCCGTACAAAAGGGGTCAGGCACTTTTTGACGCTTTTTGACGAGACTCTCAGTCCTGACCCCCGCTGGTTAACCTCAAATAATTCCCCGCGATCGAGTCGAACGGGGCGTTGCCGAACAGATCCAGCCGCTCCAGCCGCCGAACCTGGTCAATCTCCTGCCGTTGAGGAAAACCAAAGCCCCAGGTCCAGATGCCGGTCATGATCCCAGCGACGGCCGCCAGCCCCAGCGCCGGGACCGGCAACGCCCAGACCGGCCGCCCCGGCTGGATCAGCCGGCGCCAAAGCCGCAGGGTGAAATCGGGAGAAACCTCCTGGAGAGGATAAGCCCCCTTCAACAGCCGGTTCAGCTTGTCATCCGATGAATCTCCCATGGCATTCCCCCCTTTCACTCTATGAAACGCACGAATACAGTCCATCCCCCAAGAATCTTTCGTGTTAAGGGCCCGCCCAGGGGCGGAGCGATGCGCGAAGGGAACCCCCGGATCGGGGGGTGAAGGAGTTAGAGTACGACTCATGCAAACTGACCCGTTCACCCTGAGCCTGTCGAAGGGTGAACGGCGATGTTCGTGCTTCGACCCTTCGACTTTGCTCAGGATCAGCACGAACGGTTTTGCATGACTCGTGGTTAGAGTAAAGCGGAGAGGCGCTGCTTGAGGAGGGAGCGGGCGCGGGAGAGGCGGTGCTCGACCGCTTTAGGGGTCATTCCCAGGATCCGGGCAACTTCCTCCTGGGGAAGCTCTTCGAAGGTAGCAAGAATCAGGGGAACGCGCAGAGGCGCTGGAAGAGCCGCCACCGCCTGCCGGGCCAGGCGGGAGGTCTCCGCTTGGGCCAGCCGTTCCCGGGGATTGATATCTGAGGGGTCCGGCAGTTTTTCGGCCAGCGGAACCCCTTCCGGGTCCTCTTCCTGCAGGGAGATCGTCTCGAAGGCGGCCGGCTTGCGGCGCAGAAGATCCAGGCAGTGGTTGACGGTCACCCGGTAAAGCCAGGTGGACAGCTTCGTTTCAGGATTCAAAGTGGGAGGATGCCGGTACAGCTTGAAGAAGACCTCCTGGGCGGCGTCCTCGGCGTCGGCGGTCGTGCCCAGAAAACGGTAGGCCAGGTTGATGACCCGGGAGGCGTGCCGTTCCATGAGGGCCCGGAACGCCTCCGGATCGCGGGAAGCGACGCCGCCTAAAAGCTCCCGCTCGTCATCCACCCTCTACTCGATGACGTCGCCGACGATCGGCTCAACCTTGATCCCCTGGCGGGTCAAATAGCGGACTCCCTTCTCCAGGTTCTCCCGGGTCCCCTCCAACTCCAGCACCATCTCCCCGACCGACTCGGTCACCTTGGCCCGCCGGACGTTGGGGACCACCCGGCATTTGACCGCCATGGTGTAGATCACCGGCTTCTTGATCAGCCGCTGGGGAAAGATTAGGTGGACGATTTTTTTGGACATCGGATCAGCCCCCACCTGCGATGGCCGGTGCGCAGAGGCGCCTGGCATCGCTTCCACCTGCGATGGCCGGTGCGCAGAGGCGCCTGGCATCGCTTCCTCCTGCGATGGCCGGGATGATCGACACCTCATCCCCGTCCTTCAGGGGAGTGGCCTCTGCCTTCAGGAACCGGATGTCTTCTTCATTCACGTAGATGTTGACGAACCGCCGCAGGCGCCCCTGCGGATCGCACAGACGATCCTTGAAGCCGGGGAACTGCTTTTCCAGGTCCTGGATCAGGTCCTGGACCGTCTGCCCGGAGGCGTCCACCTCCGGTTTATCTCCGGTCAACTTCTGCAGTGGAGTCGGTATTCTGACAACAATGGCCATAAAAAACTCCTTTCTGTCATCCCCGCGAAAGCGGGGATCCTCGCTTCCGCGAGGATGACCTATGATTTAACGTTCTCTTCAAACGACGCAAGCGTCGGCTTGATCTTGATCGGCTTGCCGATGGCCTCGACGACCGCCTCCTGGGTCTTCAACCCGTGGCCGGTGACGCAGACCACGATCGATTCGTCGCGGGGGATCTTCTTCTCCTCGATCAGCCGCCGGGTGGCGGCCAGCGTCACCCCGCCGGCGGTCTCGGTGAAAACCCCTTCGGTCTGGCCCAGCAGCTTGATCGCCTCGATGATCTCCTCGTCGCTGACCGCCGCGCCCCAGCCGCCGGTTTCCCGGATGGCGTCGGCCGCGTAGTAACCGTCGGCCGGATTGCCGATCGCCAAGGACTTGGCGATCGTTTTGGGCTTAACCGGCTTGATGATATCGGAGCCCTCCAAGATGGCGGTCACGATCGGAGCGCATCCGGCGGCCTGGGCGGCGTACAGTTTGGTCTGCGGCTTCTCAATCAGACCCAGCTTGCGGAACTCCTTGAACCCCTTCCAGATCTTGACCAGCAGAGACCCGCTGGCGGCCGGCACCACGATATGCCGCGGCGTCTTCCAGCCCATCTGCTCGGCCACCTCGAAACCGTAGGTCTTAGATCCCTCCGCGTAATAAGGGCGAATGTTAATGTTGACGAAGCCCCACCGGTGCCGGGTGGCGATCTCCGCGCAGAGCCGGTTGACCTCGTCGTAATTGCCCTCTACCGCCACCAGGCGGGGCTTGTAGATGAGGGACCCTACTACCTTGCTTGACTCCAGATCAGCCGGGATGAAGACAAAGCGTTCGAACCCGGCCTGGGCCGAAAGAGCCGAAACAGCGTTGGCCAGATTTCCGGTAGAGGCGCAGGCAACGGTGTCGAAGCCCAGCTCCCGGGCCCGGGAGAGGGCCACGGAGACGACCCGATCTTTAAAGGAAAGAGTAGGGTGGCAGACGCTGTCATCCTTGATGTACAGCTCCTTCACACCCAAGACCTTGCCCAGCCGCTCGGCCCGGAAGAAAGGGGTCATCCCGGTGTGAAGGCCGACCGTCGGATCCCCGTCGATGGGCAGCAGCTCCCGGTAGCGCCAGATGCTGCGCGGCCGGGATTCGATCCGCTCCCGGGTGAGCTTCCCCTGGATGGCGGCGTAGTCGTAGTCCACCTCCAGGGAGCCGAAACAGTACTCGCAGACGAACAGGGCCTTGGGCGGAAACTCCCGCCCGCATTCGCGGCAGCGCAGTCCTTTGATCAACGACATTAAGACGGTGAATAGTGAATCGTGGATAGTGAATCGATCGGCTTCTCTTTTTTGAGAGCCTTGGGCAGGATCACCACTTCCACGCGGCGGTTTTGGCGGCGGCCCTCCGGGGTATCGTTGGAGGCCACCGGATGGAACTCCCCGACCCCAACCGCCCTCAGGCGGGCCGGCTCAACCGCTTGCTGATCGATAAAATGGTGAACCACCGCCAGCGCCCGGGCAGTGGAGAGCTCCCAGTTGGACCTCCATCCGGAATACCGGATCGGCTCGTTATCGGTGTGCCCCTCCACCGCCACCGGGGAGTCCGGAACCGTTTCTTTGAGAACCGCGGCCACCTTTTCCAGAGTTTGGGCCCCCTCCTCTTTAACCAGCGCCTTGCCGGAATCGAAGAAGATCTCATCCAGGAAGGTCAGCACCAGCCCCCGCTCCGTCATCTCCAGCTTGGCCCGGGCCTCCCCCAACTCCTTCTTCAAGCTTTCGGCCAACTCCTCCTGGGCGTCAAGCAGCTCCTGGTTCTCCCGGGATTTCTGCTCGACCACCTGCGCGACCTGTCGGGTTTGCTCCTCCTGGAGCCGGCCGATCTGCGTCAGCAGATCCCGGCGGGATTGCTCGGCCTGGCTCAGCCGGCCTTTGAGCCGCTCCACCTCGGTCTCCAGGCCCTGCATTCGGGCCGACTTCCAGCCCCAGGAACAGCCGGTGAGAAGCAGGGAAAAGAGGGGAAACAGGGAGAACAGGGGAAACAGGGAAAACAGGTTTCCCCTGATTCCCCTGCCTCCCCTATTCACCCTCATTCCCCTCTTGCCCCTTCCTTGCGCAGGATCTCGACCATCTTTCCCTTGGCCAGGCTCTCGAACCGCTTGGCGTCGGCCACCGTTCCCACGACAGAGCCGTAATGCATCGGCACATACACCTTAGCCGCAATGGCCCCCGCGGCTTTCGCCGCTTCCTCGGCGGTCATCACGTAGGTGCCGCTGACCGGCAGAAGGGCCACATCCACTTTGATCTGTTTCATCTCCGGGATGAAATCGGTGTCGCCGGCATGGTAAAAACGAGTTCCGTCAACCTCCAGGATGAAGCCGACCCAGCCGTTTTCCTTGAGATGGAACATCTTGTTGGCGTTGTAGGCCGGCACCGCCTCGATTTGAACCTTCTTCAAGGTCAAGACATCCCCCGGCTTGACCGGATGAATCTTCCCCGGAACTCGGGCCTGCTCCAGCTTCGCCACAGCTCCTGTGACGGTGACGATCACCGTGTCGGCCTTGGCCACCTTGATCACGTCCGGCGGGGAGAGGTGGTCGAAGTGAGGATGGGTGATCAAAATCAGGTCCGCGTCGTGCGGCTCCCCCTCGATCTGCCAAGGGTCGAAATAGATCGTCACCTCCGCTCCGACTAGCTTGAAGGCGGCGTGCCCCAGCCAGGTTAAACCCCGGGTATAAGAGGAAGCCGGCATCTCCACAGCGCTAAAAGCGGTCGTGAGTCGTGAGTCATGGGTCATGAGTAAAAGCAAAAATCCAAGGAAAAACAGGCCTCTTCGATGGAAAGGCAGATCTAAAGGGGTCAGACCCCTGTGAAACTCCGTTTTACCTGTAAGGGGTCTGACCCCTTTTGAGATGGGGTGCCGATCCATGGAGGCCAGTATAGCAAAAGAAGGGTGGGGTTTACAGGTAGAGTTCGGGCTGGCGCTCGAGCCGCTTCTGCCAGGTCCGGAAGGAGACGTCCTCGATCTCCAGGAAATCACCCAGCCCGCTCAGGCCCGAAGGGGTCCAGATGGTCAGGACATCCAGGCCGCGGCCGATGGCGTCCACTTGCATCTTGGTGATCACATCCGACGGGTCTTTATCGGCATAGGGAGGGCTTTTCAGATTGATGATTTTCGCCGCCAGGCCGGTGTCCTTTAGCCAGCCCTCAATCTGCCCGGCGTGGTGGACATGCTCGGCGAAGATCACCAGGTTGATCTGCTCGCCGGGGACCGGCTTCAGCTGAGCCAGGCCCTGAAGCACCTCCTCGGTGGCCACCTCCGGCCCCAGGAAGATCACCTTCCCCGCCGTCACGCCGGGCTTCAGCCGGATTTGAAGCTCCTCAAGCCCGGCCGTAGCAGGTTGGGCTTTAACCCGGGCCTGAGCGAGAGCTTTCGGATACCATTCCTCGTCAACCAGCTTGCGAAGGGCTTCCGCCACTTGTTTGGCGCGCGCTCCTTGGCCTTCGGTGGCAATGCGCAACATCCCCTCTGTCAAAGAACCTCTGAGCCAGACGAACGCCTTCCCGCCGTCCAGCTCCAACTCCATAATCCATCCTCCCATACCGAAGGGAGTCCCATTCTCGCTGGGCAAGGTCAAACCGGCTCCCGCCGGATCGGCCGGACCATAAGCGGGAGAGAGACCGGTTTCCGAGTCGTAAACAATCCGGTAATCGGCCGTAGGATGCACCGATGTCCCGTCCGCCAGGATGAGTCCCTCTTTCTGGAGTCGATCCCGCAGGTTTTCCTTCCACAGGGTTTCCCAAGCCCGTTTGAAAGGGATCATGAGCGCCTCCGGAACCTCTCCCTGTGCTCCCTGATCGCGGATCGGGGTGGAGAAACGCCAGCTTCCCTCGCTCCGGTCTCCCGGCAGGCTCCCGAGAATATCCAACAGAGTGGGCACGGCAGGCACTTCTACTGGAGGAACGCCGTTGGGTACCGCGGCGTTTCTGGCTTGGAGCCAACTTCGCGCCCATTCCGGATCGGTGGCCACCATCCCTAGAAATAGAGCGGTCATCGCCCCGTTGCGGCTGGTATCCCCCAAAAACTGAGCGCTCTCTCCCCGGAATACCGTGCCGCCGTTGGCTCCTTCGATTCCAAGAACCACCCGATAAGTAGGGCGGCCTCCGGCGTCCTTCTGTGCCTCCAGCTTCCTCATCTTCTCCAAGACGTTGACCTCTCCCACCTCCACTGGGAACACCTCAGCCCCAAAGGCCTTGGCGATTTCCAAAACCCGTTTGGAGGTGGCGCTGTGAGCGACGACGGCCAATTTTGAAGCATCCCCCGCCGGTCGAGCGCGGGCGGCTCTGGCTAAGCCCAAAGCCATGTTCATCGCGGCCACCTCTTGGGGATTGGGCTCAACGGCCTGACCGGTCTTGGGATCCAGAAGGAGCGTGTTCGCCCGGTCGGCGTCGTAATCGGTGATGATGGCGAAATGGGCTTGGGCTTCTTTCAGCACCCTCTCAGCATCGGCCAACGCGTTCCCCTTCTCTGGATCGTTCACCGGCTCCAGGATATGCTGGGGCTGTCCTACAACATGGTTGATCTCGATCAGATCAAACCCCATCCTTTCTAGGAATTCCGCGTAATACCCGGTTGCCGCCCCTCCATTAGGATCAACCACAATCCGGACCCGTTTGGCTTTCTCTCGAAATCCCTGGAACTCCTCCTCCTGTTCCAAACCCCACATCTGCCGAGCCTCTTTGACAACCTGCCCCAGAATCTTCTCCCGAGAGACCGTTTCAAGTCTGCCGACGGGCACGGCGTTCAAGCGCTGGACAAATTCCTGTGCCTGCTCAGGAGACGCCCCCGCCTGCGCGGCCCACCGGCGGAATTGGTCGACGACACTCTTCATCTGGCGCGAGGGAAGCAGGATCCCTCCTTCCACCAGACTTCCCGCGGGTTCGGTGGCGGCTGTTGGGTATTTTACGCCGTTCCATCTTAAAGGATTGTGGCTGGCAGTGATGATGCCCCCTCCATGCGCTTCCACCAAGCGCACTAGACTCTCAGAGAGGGGGGTGGGAAGGATTCCCCCCTCGACTTCAACGAACCGGACCTTGACGTTGAACTCCTGGGCTGCGACCGAAATCCCCCGCATGTGGGCCTCCTGGATGGCCCTGCCGGTTGGACGGGGATCCCGCCCAAAGATGAAGGTAAACTCCGAACGGCCGGAAAATTTCTCAATCTGGAGTTTGGCGAAAAGGTACCCGTATCGCGCGAAGATCAGCTTCTGCGCGGGGGAAAGCTTCACATCCGCCAGCGGAGCCAAAATGGGAGGGTCGACGTTCGGGCCCAAATCGGCCCGCACACCGGAGAAGGACTGGATCAGTGTCCTGTCCGGATCAGTCACCTCGGCCCACTTGGACCAATCGATGGGGCCTAGCCATTCCTCCGGGCCGGCCACAACCTCGCTTTGCGGATGGACGAAGACGGCGAACTCCCCTTCGAAACCCATCTTTGAACGAACGACGGTGACATTCCCTCCGAGGGACTGTTGGATCGCCTCCAGGAAGATATCCGGCTTTCCACTTTCCTCAGGAGGCAGTCCCCAGAGCTGGCCAATCGATCCGGCCAAGACAATCGGCCCCTGCGTGAAGGGCTGCCCGGCGTAGGCGTCCAGGTAAACCCGCAGGACCTGGCCCAGCTCGGTTCCAACCTGCTCCAGGAACTGGCGGGCCAGTCTGCCGTGGATCGTTGAATCGTTCAAAGCTCTCTGGGTTATCCCCTGGAGAACGATCAGCTGCAGCTTCTCGTCCGCCAAGATCGGCCGGTGGGCGCCGGGAAGATCATCCTCAGTCAGATTTTGGGTCACCGGACCACCGAATAATCGGTCAATCTCTGCATCGGACAGACGGTACAAATCATTGTTTCTCAGGAATTCAATGGTGCGGGCCGCAAGCCACGGCCCTCCAAACTCCTTCTCGGCCGGCTCTTCCTCCGGCTGAGGATCCGGCAGTCTCCCTTCCTTGGGAAAATGATAGACCCACGGGCCGTCCGCCTGCCTCATGACACTCCATCCAAATTCCCCCAACAGGCCGCCCACTTCTTGTCCGGGGAGTGAGTCGATCGGCTTTCCGCCTTGAAGAACACCGATGCTGGTACCAGTCCCTAAGGTCAGAACCATCCCCTGTTGAAGCCCCTTGAGAGCCCCTTCTTCCCAAAGAAACTCTCCCCATACCCGGGCCTCATCCTCGGAGACGATTCGGATGGGCAGTTCCCTCCCGAAGAGGGAATAGAGCTCCTCTCCCAGAAGCTGTTTGAAGGGGGTGGGCTTCCGAAACCCGACGATCTTGGCGTTCTGGACGGTCAGGGGGCCAACCACCCCGCCGAATGAGATCCCCACTTCTTTCAGATTCTCTGGCTGAGCGTCAAGGTCCTCCCGGAGCGTTTTCTGAATCAGTGCGGCGATCACCTGAGCCGCCCAACGCTCATCCGTATCTTGCCCAAAATCGGGATACATATTCTTCAGTTTTTCCCAAGTGAAGTATTCCGTGGCGATCTCAGAGGCCGCCCGGGCGCCGTCCTTCTCCCCTACCCCGACCCCCACCTTGAACGCCCCCATGCTTAGATAAACACCGACATCCGGCGCCTGAGCTTCCCTGGTCCCCGGGGCGCTCACCGTCTCGCGCCCAGCGCCAGACTCGGCCTCCTTATTCGTCGGCCGGCGCTCCTCCAGGCCGGCCGCCGCGCCTGCCAAGTCAGATAGAGCCTGGATGACCGACCGATTCGAAGTTTGAGGCAGTCGGTTGACCAACTGGTCCAGCACCGCCTCCCAACCGCCTAAGAGGGCCGCCGCCCTGCGCTTGGCAATTTCGATCTTGAGGATCTCACAGACTCCCGCGGGCCCCAGAGTTGGGCAGCGGATGACTGAGCCGGGCAGCTCTTCCTGAGGCTCTCCCACCAGCACTGTGGTGATCCCCTCCTGGCTCATGGAAAGCCCTGCAGCATCCGCGTCATCGAGGAAAACGACTTTCCCCTTCCGATGTCGGAGGAAATCATCCTTCCCGAAAGCGTACAGGTCGATGGAGGTGTCGAGGAAGGGGCCCACCAAGGTTTCCCCAAAAGCCTTTACCAAACGGGACCGAACCTCTCTACCTGCCGATTCCAATGCGTTTTCCGCCAGACCGTTAGGGCGAAGCTGCACGATGCCATACAGCTTGGGGCCCTGACCTTCCTGCATCACATAGAGGTTCAGATCCCCCAGCCGGTAAAGATCCATGTCCGGATTGGCCGGTGGAATCACCGGATCCTCCAGCTCTCCCCCGATGTTCAAACCTGGGATAGGCCCCCACTCCGCCGACTGGATGGCCGCCACAATCCGGTCGATCGTGAACTCTCCGGATCCCATGCGCTGGGTCACCAACTCCGGAAACTCCTCTTTCAACCAGCGGGTCCCATTGCGGCCCATGTGCTGCAATGGGCCGGTCCCTTCTTGGGCCCGCTGGCGAAGATTCTGATCCGCTCGGTTGGAAAGAAAGCCCCCTTTCCCCCCCAAGGCCAGATATTCCCCGCACAGCCGCAGCACCTCCGGATCGGCCTGGGCCTTGCCGTCCGGAGCGCCGGCACGGTCCAGGTCGATCCAGATTTCATCGGCAGGAGGATCCCACGCCAGCCGTTCCATTCCCTTGAGAGCCGGCGGCAGCAGAGCTTCCCACCTCTGCGCCAACTGCTCGGGCCGATAAGCAGGCTGAAGGACGCGGATCCCTTTGACCTCGCGCGGGACCGCCTCCGTTAAAGGCAGACGAACCACCTGGATTCCGGGAAACGTCTTCTCCGCATCCTTCAGTTTCACCGGACCTCGGGGATGCAGGTGGAAAACCCTCTGATACGCTCCCGGATTTTGTCGGGCAAGCCAGTCGAAGGTCTTTCCTTCCATCACCTCAGGCGAGGGCCCTTTCGGATGACGCTGGCCAAGCATCACGATGCTGACCACCTGACTCAAAGTCGCTGTCGGCACCTGACTTTGGATGATCCCCTCCATCGCCTTCCGATAGTCCACGATGTTGTAACGGATGGTAAAGAGCAGGTTGTCCGGGTTGACCATCCAGATAATCGTGGCTCCCCGTTTCTTGGCGTCGATGAGCGCCTGAATCACCCCGGGGATGGAGAGGATGCTGGCGACACTCTCATGGAAATTTCCGGGCGCGATGACGACCAGCTCCGCCCGCCGGATCTGCCGCAGAAAGAGCGGATTGGCGGCAAAGGGCGGCTGCCCCTTGCCCGAGACAAACCGGTAGGCGCCGGGTCCTAAGAGAACCGAGGCCCGATCCTTCGGGCTCCGTAGCATCTGCTCCAGAAGCTGCTGCGCCTTCTGCGCAGAGACCGGTTCCCCGTTGGGGCCGGCCACCAGATCCGAGAGGATCTCCAGACTCTTGGGATCCCCCACGGGAGGAACGACTAATCCTACCGTGCCCAGCCCCCGCCGCACCGTCGCGTGCGCTCGGCCAGTCCTCAGATCACCATGCACCGTCACGATCTGAGGAGACTCAAAGGTGGTCGGCAGAACCCAGGGCCCTCCGACGGCTTCCCGGAGCAGATATTCGGCAACCAGATACTTTTCTGTGTCGATGGGCCCTCCCCTCGGATAGGCCCCGACCATGACCTTCGCCCCGACATCCAACAAATTCTGCAAGGTCTGGCCGCTGACGGCGATATAATCCTTCTGAATCAGCTCTGCATCGACAACCTCAAAGACCTGCTGGAGGAACGCCAGGAACCGAACCAGCGCGGCCCGCCCTTGAGAACCCAAAGGCCCCTGCTCCTCCTCCCAGCGGGCGATCATGCTGGGGATCCCTGTGACCAGCTCCTCCATCTTTCCCTGCCGATACTCCTTCTGGGCCGCCCGTGAAACCGCCAGTTCCCACAGGGACCCCGGAGGAATTTCGGAAGGCAGCTCCAGCTTCAGCAGCTCCCGGATCAGGCCCTCGCCCCGCAAGTTCATCGGGTCGGCCATGTCGACCGGATTGACTCCTCGCTGGGCCAGGACCTCGGCGCGGAAACGGCCCGCCCTTCCCCAGGTGTCCAAGACATTGGCCCAAAGCACGGCGTCCACGCCTACCCTCTTCAAAGATTCAGCCACAAGATCTGTCCCGTGGCCGCCCCCCAAAACGACAACTGGCGGAGCCCCATTCAGGAAATGAAGCACCCGCTCTGGAGTGGGCCAATGTTCCGGCATGGCCCAGCCCAAAACCTGCTCCTCGGACGCCGGCACGTCGGACTGCAGGGACCGGCGCGACAGGAGGCCAACGCCAGCTTTCACCCACTCCTCCGCTTCATTCTCCGATCCAATGGCCAGCGTCAACTCCTGAACCGTCGGCGCCTGCACCTGGATCTCCTCCAGCCCCGCCTGAGTCTGCTGAGCCTGGGCTGCCAGGGTGGCCTCTACCTGTTCCAAATCCGCCTGAGTGGTCAGGTCCGGCGCCTTCGCCGGGTCAATCAGCACCGTCTCCACCCGACCGTCCTGATCCAGCACCATCCTTACAATGTCGGTCAGGTAAAACTGGCTTTGGGCGTTGTTGTTCGTGGTCGCGGCCAATTCATCAAAGAGATGCTTGGCTTTCATGGCATAGATCGAGACGTTGCATTCATGGATAGCCAGCAGCTGCTCCATGGTGTAACCGCCCAACGTGGTCCCCGCCTTGATGTCTTCCTCTTCCAGGATGCCTAATACCTGTCCTTTCGCATCCCGAACGATCCTGCCTTTCCCTTTCGGATCAGCAAAAATCGCCGTGGCGATCACCAGGTCGGCTCCGCTATCCCGATAAGCTTTTTCCACCGATTCCAGAACCTGCCGGTCATACAACGGCTGATCCCCCATCGTGGCGATGACCAGCGCGTTGCTGTCTCTTAGACCTTTCACCGCCGCCCCATGGTAGATGGCGTAGCCGGTTCCACCGGTCGGGTTCTCCACCTCGACAAAGATAATTTCCGGCATGTGGGCCCGATACGCATCCATCACTTTCCCCTTCTCATACCCAACCACCGAAATCACCGGCCAGCCCAAATCCCTGGCGAAAAGTTTGGTGCGAACTCCACTGGGGAGGGTTCCCCTCACAGGGTCTTTTAAGAGGGCAATCATCTTCAGCTGCTGCCCCGTCGAGTCAAACCGGGTCCCTCTACCGGCATCCGCGGTCACCAGCACCGTCTTTGCATCAGACAGATCTTGCCCCATTTCCGCTGGATAACTCACCGGTACCGATTTCAGATCGACCGCCTGCTCCAGAAGCTGGCCCTCCTCCAGCCCGGCCTGCGGAGTCGCGGCGATCTGGTCATAGAGTGCAAAAAGGGTCAGGATGGCATTTCCGGAGGGCTGGGTTAATGTGGGACCCAGCTCTTCCAGCCGGGTCCAGTCCGAAAGAGAAAGCGGGGACACCATCCGGTCTCCAAACTGAGACTCGGGGGCGGTCAGGCTGCGAAAGAGCCGGTGCCGCAATGTCTGGGTCGTGTGCCGGTAATGGAGATTTTGAAAGGGCCGCGGGAGGGTGTCGCCGGCATTCTCATCGTATTCGCCCTCGATGGCATGAAGGACGATCTTCTGCCTCAGCAGGAGGGGGTCGATCCCTTGATCTCCGGCCAGCTCCTCCAATAGATCCAGGAAGAGCCGGTAAGTGTCTCCTGAAAAAACACTGTCCAAGAGAACCGTGACACCTCTTCTTCGCACCAGAGAAACCGGATCCAAGACCTTCTCCAGGTATTTCTTGTAAGCCGCCTTCTGTTCCGGGCTCGGCTCTTTGCGCACTCTGGAGATAACCACCGAAGAATACGCATATCCCCTGGCGAAAGCTCCCTTCTGCCCCACCCGATCCATCGCTTCCAGCGCTCGGACCAAAAGGGCAGCGCTGTCTCCCAAAGCGACCAACTGTAACTGAGGCTCATCCCGGTATTCCCGCTCCAGAATCTCCCGGGTCCGCTGGGCGGTGGCCAGCAGATCACGGATCCGATCTTCCACGGAGTAGTCCCTTTTGTTGTAAGCGAAATCGGGGTATTGGAGCGCCGGCATCGGCTGGAAAGTGGCTGCGACCTGGCCCCTCAAGGAACCTTTTGAAGCATCCGTCAATCGCCGGTAATTTTCATAGGTGGGCTCTTCTCGAAAGGTCTTCAAGTCCGCCGTCTCTTCCAGCCCGGCCCGCTGGGGGGCCCGGAGGTTGGATTCCAGCCCGGTTTTGGCGCCGCTCTGATGGGCCGCCTCACCCCGGAGGGAGTCGGCCTCAGCGAAAGCAAAAGGGCAAGGAATCCCGGAAAAGGCGAGCGCCTGGATCAGGGTCCAGGCGCTTAAGCCGCGAATGCGAATCGGAAATTTCATCAAAAAAGAGTCGCTAAGGCAACGTGAATTTTACAGGTACTGAGATACCTGCTCTTTGAGTACCCCTTCGGCCGCCTGAATGAAGGACTCCGGAATGGGAACCCCCAGGAACTTTACCACCTCCATTAGATCCGATAGGAACAGGGCGAGCTGATAACTGAATCCCTCCGCGCTGAGCCTTTTCTTGGTTTCCCGAGCCGCCAGCATGACATTCCCCCCGTAACTGACGGAAGCATCGATGAGAGTAATCTGCAGACCCAGCTGCTCGGCACGAGCCTTTACCTTTCTTAAGTGATCTCCATTCTCCACGATGGCCACGATCGGAACTTGCTGTCCATCGACCGGCTCAATAGAGGGGACCATCTCCAGAAAAGCCAGCGCTTCGTGAGCCAAGATGAGCCCCTTGTGGGCATCCACCGCGGAAGGAACGCGGACCAAGGGAATTCCCGAAGTTCTGGAAACTCCGATCGTTCTGGTAACAGGGTTCAAGACGGTGGTCGCCGTCACTAGCGGTGTGGTCCCCAACGTCCGGACCGGCGGCACCGCCGTCGGCGCTGCCCCCTCCGTCCGTTCCTCCAACCCGGCGGCCGCCGCTTGGCGCGCCTGATCGAAATTCTGTTTGAACGGCAGGAACTCCGGCTCAAGAGTCAGGTCCGCCACCGACTTCTTAATAACCGGACTGGGCTTGTTGGTCAAATAATTGTCCACGGCAGTCTCCAGCGCCTGATCCGGATTGTTTTCCCCTTCAAAGAGAGGAGCGAAGAGGGCCTTGGCCGCGGACTTCGCGTCCTGCCGGGCATCCACCTCGATCAGCCGGGCCAAAACCTCCAGCTCCCGGCCCCAGAGGTTCGTATCCCCCATAAACTGTTGCTTCACCCTATCCAGCCATGCCTCATCATCATCCTTGATCTCCATCCCCCAATCGCCAGTTTCCGTGTGCCGGGCAAACGCGGTCTGCCGGAGTTCGCTCAGTTTCCAACCCTGCCCGCTCCATTCCGACTGATAGATCCCCAGCCGGGTCAGGAGTTCTTTCTCCCCATCGTTGACTTCGTAGAATCGGCGGAACTCGTCGCCGATGCTGGAATCGATCAGCTCCTGAATCAACTCCGGCTCAACCTCCTGGAAAACGCCATCAAGAACGGCGGGATTCTTCTCAATCGCCTGAATGTGGGCGTCAAACTGCGTCTGGGTCACCCCGTTGGGGACATCCGGCTGATCGCCTTCCTCCACGCCACGCGCGGCGATCGGGAAGAATCCGATCCGGATGTTCCTGCCCGAAGTCTGGAAGAAATGGCTCATGGTGTCGTCCGGCACGGTTAAACGGGTGGAGGCCAGGAGCTGACCGGTCTCCTCCGGAGTCACCCCGTTGGAGGCCAGTCTAGTCCGCAAGGCGTTTAAGATTCGCTCCGTCTGCTGAATGATGGCAGCCCCTGCCCTGCGAACCGCCTTGTCGGAGGAGAGTCTGAAGCTAACGTAAGCTGCAGCTTCCCGCAACACGAGATTGTCCATCAGGCCGTTGGAGTCCGGGTTCTTCAAGGCCCCTTCCTTGATCTCTTTTTCGAGCTTGGCGAGCAACTCCGCGGCCTTCGGGTCCTGATCCTCGCGGGCCTGAAGCGCCCTCCGGACCCGATCGATCGCCACCCAACGCAACGCCGCCTCCACCCGGCCAGCCATCTGGGTGATGTAAGCGGCATGGATCGGGATTTTTTGAGTTCGGGCCTTCATGTTGGCCGTCACCTGGGCCATAAAACCGGCCACCGCCCCAGCCACCGACCCTTGGCCCGTGATGTTGGTGAAGAGCCCCTGGGTATGGACATCCTCGATGATGCTCTCGGTGTTGATCTGGGTCGGGTCCACCTGGTCGAGGTCGTCCCCCGCCTGCGTTAACGCTTCGTTCCAAGCTTCCAGAACCCGGCCATAGACGCCGGCGAGCGTCCCGTCCACCTTAAAGACCGGATGGACCTTGGAATAGCCGTTCCCCAGGGGATTCTCCAGGAAGGCGTCCAACTGCTGCTTCGGGAAGATCTCCGTCACACCAAGCTCCTTCATCATCGCCTGGGTCTCGGCTGCGAACCGGTCTCCCAGGAGAAAGATGTCGGCTACGACTTCATGACGTTTGCTTAACCGGGAGTTCACCTGAAAGCTGACCTGCCCCCGCATTCCCTTCTCATGGATGAAAATGGGCAGCAACGCCCGCCGTGCCGGCTCCCCGGCCACCATGGTGGCCTCCCGCAGGAGCGCCCACTTGCGCTGCTTCGGATCGTACCCCGGGTTGCTTCTGACGAAATTAAAGACCGCCTCCTTGACCTTCAGCTGGAGAGACCTGCGCTCCCGGACATTCCGCCGGGAGAGAGTCGGATTGAGCATGACGAAGGTGTAGTAATCGGTGAGCATGTCGATCCCGGCTCCATAGTCGTTCCCGAGTACCTGGCCAGTCAGCCGCACCGTCCTGCGAAGCCGTGCCTTCTGGATCTTCTCATTGAAGTAGGTCACAAACTCGCTCAAGGAGCCCGTGGGAGCTTTCTCCGCCCAGTAAGCCAGGAAGGACTGCCCTTTGTTGGTCTTGGCATCGAAATCCTTCTCCACATTGGCCAGCTGGATCTGAAGCAGGTCTTGCCGCCAGTCGGCCAGTACCTGTTGGGCCAACGGCTTGGCCAAAGCTTCCAGCCGGTTGAGCAGCGCATGCCACTCCTGCACTTCGGCCTGGATAACTTCCGGCGTCAACACATCCGCTCCAAACAGTTCTTTATTTCTCAGGGTCCGTTCCTGAATCCCTTCGGAAGCCATAAGAAAAGTGGCGTCGGCGAGAAACCGCAAGGCGCTTCTCTTCTCCGCTTCACCCAATTGGCCGAACTCTTTCTCAAGAGATTCCCGGATAAACCGATTCCGTTCCCGGGAGTTTTGGGGGTGGGTGAAGAAGGAAAGTTTCTGGGCTCCAAACTCTGCCCGGTCCCAGTCCTTCGCCTGCTGAAGGATCCGACCCCTGACCTGCTCTTCTGTCTCTGCTTGACCAATCTCCTCCAGCCCCGCGCGGGCCGGCTCGACGATGATTCTGGTCGGGGTGAATGTGGCTTTGACCCGACCACCGACATTGCCAGGCACACTCCCCGCGCCACCCAACAAATCCCTCACCTTCCAGGGACGGTCGCGCACCTCCTCAGGGGAAACATACCAGGGCGAGGGGACACCCTGCGTAGTGACCTCAGCCCGCGGATTCCGTGCCGCGAATTCCAGGATCTTCTCGTAGACCTCTCCCTGCTCGCCCTCCGTCGTCTCCAACCCCGCCGCGGTCAACGGGAGGTCGGCTCCGGAGCTTGTCAGCGCCGCCGTCAGCTGAGAAACTCGCGTCTCGATAAATTGCGTTTTCGGCCCCAGGATCTCGACCACAAACTTGTTGCGAGCTGAGTCGTCCAGGAGCTCTTTCCCCTCTAGCCCCAGAGTGGCGACGACCTTCGCCACACGCTCATCGATTCTCGTCTTGATCAACTCCCTCGTCGCCCGGCTCTGATCCCGATAAGCGGCGAGGATCTCCGACACTCTTTTGCCTTCATGATTCTCAAAGAGGGTCTGCCGTTCGTGTTCCCATCGCCTGTTTTGGGCCGGGCCTTTCAGGAGGGCCTGAACCGATTCGGCGTTCAGGCTTCCGGCCTTTTCCAGACGGTCCAATTCCCGGAAAAGCCCCTGCGCGGAATACTGCCTGAGGAACTGCCGATAGGCCTCGATCCCTCTGATCCGGTTATCCTTGTGCAGGTAGTTGTTGCCCAGCCCCGTGACTCCCTGAGGGCTTGGCCTTTTACCGCCGTCCTTTTCTCCCATATAAAGGGTTCGTTCCGGATCCACGATATCTTCCAAGTGCGTAAGCGCCTCTTTGACATGGATCGCCGTTTCCGGAGCGTAAATCTCCCCCCGGTATGTGGAGCGCAACGATTTCTTTCTAGCCGACCATTTCCACTCGTTTCGCAGAAGCATATAGGGCAGATACGTCAGAACCCAACCGGGAGCCACCTCGTTGTAAAGCCTCTGCTTGGCGCCTAATTTGGTCATGCTGTCCGGATCCGGAACCCCCATGAGCATGAAGGGAAATGTGACCGTCTGCCCGCTGGAGACCAGGATTCCTGTCTGGAAGAGCGCGTGATCGGACCCGCTGAAATCCGCGGGGAGCTGGAAGACCACGCCGGATCCCCCAAACCCGCCTTTGGGAAGCTTCAGCTCCAGCTCCGCTCCCGACCCGTCATGATTCGCCGTGATGATCCCAGCCCCGACATTGAATCCGTAAGGAAGGTGGCCTCCCAACACCAGGGAGGTCTTGTGATGGCTGGTGACAAAATCTTCTCCCAGGTCACCCCCGAACTCCCCTTTCGCCACAAGGCCATCGGGCCCAAGATACATTCCGGTCACGTTGACTCCCTGTTCGGCCGTGGCGGCTTCGTCAAGGAACATCTGCGTCAACTGAGACGCAGTCGCCGCGTGAGCCTGGGGTTTCATGACCACAAAATTGAGCTGGGCGGCGTTATCAACCACCACTTTCTGCTTGCGAACGTGCTGGCGGACGGCCTCTTCGCCGCCTTGGCGAAGCTGAGCCAGTTTGGCTCCAGTCAACTCGACCAGCAGCCGCGGCGTCTCTTGTTCACTCCTGGCCAAACGGAGCAGCTCTTCCATTTCCGCGGAGGTAAACCCTCCGATCAGCACTGCTTCCTTGACATGCTGGGCATGATCAAGGAAAGTGTTCTTGCCAACGTAAACGTTGATGACCTGCGAGGTGGTGTCGATGACGGACCCTTCCTCCACAATCCCCCATTTCGATCGGGCCAGCTTGACGTACTCGGCGTGCTCCGCCCGGTATTGATCCGCGAATCTCTTGTCGGTGAGGAGCCGGCTGGACAGGTGCAACGCTCCTTTCAGGATCAGCTCCGGATGAACCGGCAGTTTCCGAACGCCGGCCTCATTTCGGATCTCATGATACTGGGAGAGCCCAAAAGTGGTCTCCGGGTCAGCGGCCATCCTAGCTTTCACCACGATGTTATCGCCCTTCAGAACGTAGTTGGTGATCTCGGAAGAATCGATGGCCATGTTCTTTCCCAGACGCGAGTTGCGGATCTCGGAACTAAAGATCCCCCTGAGCTTCCGGGTGATCCCGTCGGGCAAGGTGATCTCTCTGGGCTCGATCCGCCCGATCTCAACCCGCTCGAAGAAGCGGTTCCCCAAGATCCGGGAAAGAAACGCCTTCACCTGATCCGAGGACATGGCGGCGTCAATGAAAACGTCATCCCAGCTTCCGATTTTTCCGGAACTGTTCACGGCGAAATTTCCTTGTCTCTCCAGAAGAGCTTGTTCCTCTTCGCTGAGCCCTCTGAGCGACTCCGCCGCCTTCCACGCGCCGGCCTGATCAGGCGCCAGGTTGACAGCCCGCACCGACGCCAGGAACTCGGAGGTTTCCCGGTCTTGGCGAATGGCGGCGATCGGATCGAAGGCCTCCACCTCCTTCGCCCACGTCAAGAACTGCTCCTCCAGCCCGGCCTGGGAAGGCGGTGGGGACTGGACAGAGGTGGCGGGGGAAACAAAGAAGTAACTTGCGCTGGTGGTGGGTCTGTCTTCTTCCAGGCCGGCCAGGTTGGTGACGATCTTGGTGACCCCCTGCTGCTGGTAGGTGAGCACCCGGATCAGCTGATCCGGGTCATGGGCGAAGCCGAAAACCATCGGCAGGTTGATGCGATAGATTTCCAGCGCTTCCTGCAACAGTTGGTAGACCTCTCCGATTCTCAATCTGGCCTCTTTGGGCGTCGCCTCGGGAGAGTATTTGGATTCCAACGCGCTAATGGCCCCCGTGATCTGCTGCTTCAAGATTCTGTCCTTTTCAGACAGGCCGTCATCATCCTTCTTGTTCAGAGCCGCGTAGGCGCGGATGATGACCACCTCGTCCAAAAACTGCGGGTCCTGTGGATCATCGAACTGTCCGAATACACCGCGGGTTCCTGCAGGGTCTTCCAGCTCTTTCCAGATCGCTCTGGCCACCTTGGCCGCCCACTCCGCCAGCGGCTGGAAACGTTTCTTGGCCAGGAAAGAGGTGAAACCATGGATGGCCGCGATGGCCTCGACCGGGTCCCCCGTTGGAAGCGCGATCACGTGGTCGGGCACATCCCCGCCCATCTGGTACAAAGACTCCGCCTCTTTCTTCGAGATCAACACCATGACCGTGGTTTCCCAACGGGGAAACCGTTTCCTAAGCTCTTTGTAGAAGACCGCCCGATCCGGCCCTTCGGCCCCGGAATCGTAGACGACGACCAGCTCTCCTCTGCGCGCCCGCCGGACCTGGCCCATTTCCTGGCGGTCGACATCCCACGGTATCCCCGCCCTCTTCAACAGCTCCACCCGTCGGCCAACCAGCTGGTTCACCACCAGCCGGTTGAGCACCAGCAGCTCCAGAAGATCCCCGTTTGGAGTCGCGATCACTGCGTCCGAATGGGTCACCCCTATGGTCTTGTGCAATGTCAGCGGGATGTTCTCCAGGGACTGTTTTCGCCCGTGGCGAAACGCCTGGAAATGACCATCCGGAATCGAGAGGTCCTTGAGGTCCCCCTCAGTTCCGACATAGAGGAAGAACCCGGGTTCCCGGTCGGTCGGGAAGGGAGGGTTGACCGCCCGCGGAATCATCTCGGTGGTCCGTTTCTTCATGTCGGGATCGTAAGCGGCCTTTTCCGAGGGGCCCACATTGCCGTACCAGACCACCAGCTCGCCGCCGGGCTGCTGCGCCGCAAAACCGCCGTGCCCGAAGTTGCTGGGCTCCTCCGGATAGGAAACCATTCCCAGGTATTCCCGGATCCACCGCGCAAAATCCCGGGCCAGCCATTCCCGCGCTCCATATCCTCCCGGCCATATATTGAATCCTTCCCATCCGCGGTCCTGACTGCGCTTCTCGGCGAACCCGGCAATCCGGTTGATCGCTTCTGAGTTGTATCCGGAATCGGAAGTTTCATCAATTGTTCTTTGAATTCCCGTGGATGCCGCCGCCTCCCGGGAGGTTTGCTCCTGCTTAATATGGGAACGGGCCTCCTCCTTCCATGTTTCTGTGAGATTGGTGCCTTCGTCGATGGAGCGGAGCGCCAGTTGAGCCACCAGCCGATCCAAGGCGGAAAAGACAGCGAATCCCTGATCGTACGGCCTGCCCTGAAGCTCCAAGAGGTTGGAGAGTCTGGGCCGGATTTCCTGGACAAGCGGGGTGGTCTCTGAAGAATGAAGGCAGATCTGCTGATCCGGGGCGATATTCCATCGAGCGATCAGGTCGGCGGCCTTGCGCTGTTCCGTTTCATGGCCTTTGTCATTGGGATCTCGCCCGTAAATCATCGCCTCGCCGGGACGGACGAAGACAACCAGGGTCCCCCGCGGAAGCGAGTATCGGCCGCCCCTCCTGGCCAACGCCTCCTCGTACGTCATCACTTCGATGGACGCTGGACAGAGGTGCTGATAGGAGTTCCTGACCAGCTGCATGGCGTACGTGTCCGTTCCGTTGCCCACCAAAAGGATTTTCTGAATTGGTTCTCGAGTCAACCGGGCGTGATTCAGAGCGTCCGCAAAATGCCTGCGATTGGCGCGAACGGTCTCCGTCACCGTGGATGGATCCCATAGTTCCTTTTGGCTCTGATACTGCTCGTTGGTCCTACCATTGCTCGCGGCAATGTCCCTCTCCAAGAATTCAGAAGAAGAGCGAAGCACGGTGGCCGTCACCCCCACCACCTCCGCGAACTTAAGACCCAGTTCGCTGACTGTCTTGCCCTTACCTCTTTCGATAAAGGTGACGTTCACGGGCCGGAAATCGACCCCATAGCCGGCGTGGTGGGAGGTCCATGACCGCCTGGAGTTGTCCCTCCAGTAGCTTTCCACATCCGAGAATCTGTCCCTGTAACTCTTGAGTTTTGCTCCACCCTTCTCCGAAACAGGTTTCTCCCAGGGCAGAACCTTTCCTTGGAAGGAACTGTCCAGGACAGCCGCCAGTGTCCCCGCTTGGAGACTGCCATCCTCCATCCGGCTCCCATGGGCGCGGAGTTTTTCCAGTCGCTGGTGAGCCTCTAGATTAATCCTCGGCGCATCCAACGAGCTCTGCGCCGCGGCAAGAGCCTGCCGACGCCATCGTTCAATCCCGAGAATTCGCAGCAGGAGGATGGCATGGTTGGCCGTCCCTGTGGCGGGAACGGAGCTCTCCGGAGTGGACCGGGTCCTCAAGGTGCCTCCGCTGACGCGCGCGAACCGATCCACAGCGCTCCCCGCCGTGTTGGTCACTCCGATCACTTTGGCTCCGCTGGGAAGGGCCGTCGCGATCAGATTGAGGGCAGAGCCAGTTTCTCCCGACTGCGAAACCACCAGAAGGATGGTCTTCTCCCCAAAGGTCAGGTTCGGAGTCAAGCGCAGTCTCAAGCTGTCCGACTGGCGGATGGTGTCAAAAAGGGGCTCCTCAGCGTCAGCAATCTCCAAGATGAAGGTGGAGGTCCCGGATCCGGCACCCACGACCACGATCTGCGCCTCCGGGTCGCTCAGAAGCTTCAGCATTCCGGGGGTTAGACCGGTCCCGTCCTCCCCAACTTCCAAGTGCGGCTCCAGCAGATCATACTCGTCTCTCCGGACGTACCGGTCAAAGGTCCTCAGGTAAGTGGCGTGCTGAACCAAAGTCTCCAGCTCGTAGGGGGAGAGCTTCCGGTAGGTCTCTTCCCCCTCCTTCAAAACCTCGATCCAGGCGGCATCCAGCGTGCTTACCTCCTGAGCCAAGTTCACTGTTTCCGAACCGTTCTCCCAGGTCTTGTAGCGATTCACCTGGGTCCCATCCACCGTATAGATGGTCCAGGGCTCCACAAATTTCCCTTCCGCGGTTCCATAGACCACATTGATCCCTGGAAGAGACGTCGGATATCTTTCTTTGACCCTCCCCATCTGAGGAGCCGCCCCGCGAAGCTCAGAAACAGCCACCACCCGGGCGATCTCACCCTGAGAATCCCGCTCCACCACGAGATTGACCTGAGTGGTCTGTGTCTGGGAATGGGCTCTGGCCACCACTCCGCCGTACGGGTCGTTGAGGCTAGAGACCTGGATCGTAATGTTTAAGCCTTTCCAGAAAACGTCTCGGAAATCCAGCGGAGACGCCTTGGAGAGGAATGCTCCGAAACCGGTCGGCTGAGGCTGTTTCGTCTCCGGATGAGGGTCGATGGGCTCTCCATTGTGGAGGTCAAAGGTCAGATACCCGTGCCACTTATTCTCTTCCGTTCCCCGCTGGTCGTAATAACTCGGATCCGAGATGGCCCTCTCAAGAACCTGCACAAACGCCTCGGAAACCATCTCCTGGAACTTCTTGCCTCCCATCTGCTTCGAAGCCAGCAGCTCGTCTGCCGTGAAGAGAAACCCGTGCTTGGCTAGGAGCAACCGCATTTGTCTGATTTCATTCCTATAATCGTAGATCTTTCGCTCTATTTTTGCTTTCTGATCAGCAGTAGCTTTTAAGAGGGCCTGCCTCAGGCTATGGACCCTCTCGTTGACCTCCCCCAGCTGTTTCCCCAGCGCTTTGAAGACCTCCAGGACGTCGATTAAGCGGAACAGGCGCCGAAGCGCGACCTCCGACGGCTCTACGGAGAAATGGCCTCCATCGTTTTGGGTCAAAGACATCAGGACCAGAAGCATGAGAAGCACTTCCGAATCGGTGGTCCCCTGGATCTTCACCCCTTTGGAGTCCAAGTAGGCCCGCACCCAGTCATAAGTCTCCCAATCCCCGTTGTGCGAAAGGCTGAAGACCCCGTTCTCCCACCCTTCCTCCAAGAGCTGATCGATCTGACGGCCATCGTCTATCCCCAGCAAAGAAGCCAAGACGGGCAGAATATCCTCCAGATCGACTTCCCAATGATGGGCGTTGGCCAGCTGGAATCCGCCTTTTGTCGCGAAACGGGTGTGAAAATAGACGCCGCGCGCGGAAATGCGGGCCAACGGGTGGTCCCGCCGTCCTTTTTGGGTCGTGACGATCCAGTCGGAACTGACGGGGGATTCCTGCTTCGCTTCAGCCTGCAGCTCTCCTCGCCCAATGGCTTGAAAGAAGCCGGAAACCACATCCTTCACCCGGCTGGCGTCCTCTCTTTTCATTCCCTGCTGATTCGCGGTGACTCCTCCGACGACCCGGGAAACAGCGAAGAAGCGGATCGACTTTAAATGGCCCTCTGGGCTCTCCACCAGCTTAACCCGTTTGGCGCGGGCCCATCGCCGCAGCTCCAGAGTTACCGAGAGGGGTAGGATTTCCCTAACCAGATCGGCCAGCGGCATCTCATACTTGATCAGAAGGGCCGCGGCGTCGAAACCGCGGGGCTCCAGCAGCTCAATGGCCCGGTAAGCGGCCTCATAAGGCGAAGAGTCCGGCCGGATCCCGAAAAAGGCTCCTTTCTCGAGCTCCGAAGACGCCAACGAAGAAGGCACGCTCACCACGCCGCAGCAGCCGATCACGCCAGCCAGATGGGATGCGGAGAGAACCCGGACCCCTCTGGGAAGAGCCCCATCCGTCCGAACTCCCACCAGCCCCCGCCCTCCGATCCACCGGCTCATGAACTCCCTGCGGGAAACGGTGACCTCGGCGGTCCCGAGGACCCCCTCTTCTCCAAAGGCCGGCTCCGTAAAGGTGACCGCTTCCGGCGTTGCCTCTTTAACGACAACAAAATGACTCTCATCCAAGTGGGCGATGAAATGTCCGGCCTGTGTCAGAGATCCTAAATCCTCTTCTCTGGCAGCCACCCCTTCCCAGCGAATCCGGGAGCCTGCCGACGCTCCTTTTTGGACCGTTTCCAGACGAGTCTGAATGTCCAAAAGAGAATCCGCCAGCATCCGATGAGTCATTCCACCATGCTGACGCTCCACGTAAGAGAATCCTCCCGTGCGGACCAGCTGATGCAGGATGAGAATCGCCGTCTGCCGCTCCCGGCTGTTGAATTCATCGCTTTGCTCCTCTTCCGGGCGCCGGAATTGGGGATCCGAAGTCAGATTGGCGATCGCATCCGCACCGCAGGTGACGCAAGCCACGGGAGATGCCCCGATGACTGCTTCTAGCTGCGCTTCAACTTCCTGTTTGGAAGGGAGCCGCCGGGCCAACTCTTTGGAGCGGTCCTTAAGGAATTTCATTCCCGCAAGAACCTGATCCTGGAGATTCGCCTGCCGTTCAGGCAGTGAGGCCAGGAACTGATCCAACTCTCCCAGGAGCGTCCGATCCTGAGCAGTGAGGGTCCGATTGGAAATGTCCTTTTTCCGTTTCGGCTCCACCAGAACGGAGGTGTGGCCAATAATCGCAGCAACCGGAGTCGTCGCGCCGCCGCCCAGCTGTTCCTCCAGGCCGGCTTGGGACTTGCCCTCGATGCCGGGCCGCAGGGTCCTTCGACCCAGCTCAGGACTGGCTCCGGCGGGAAAAGCTTGTGACAAGGTAAGGGAAAGGATGAGTAAATACGCGAAGAACCGCCGAAACAGAAAACCCTTCGTCGTCATGACGTTGTCCCCTCTCGGAAAGTGTGGTATTCTTGGGTCGTGAGGATCAGTAATTCCAAGCGGCGGTATTTGGCTGACGTTTGCGCAAAGATAACCGAATTTGCTGTCTCTATCTTGCTGATCGGACAGCTTGTGACAGGGCGCCTAAGTATCCGGATACTGGTAGGGGCTTTACTGATGACAGCGGCTTTTGTCCTCATCGGAACCTGGCTGACACCAGACGAACACTGAAAGAAAGGAGGCGGAACGGTGAGTGATTTAACTGCGTTGATTCCATTGGGCGGTGTGCTCTTGATCGCGCTAGGGGCGGCCTTTATCGTCTGGCGGCAAGAACATCCCAAAGCGAAACACCCATAATCCCAGCGTGTTTTCACCACGTTAGCCACCCACCTGTTTTCCTACAACACCCGACTCAAAAGCTTCGGCGAAGGTAAAGGAAAGGATGAGTAAAAACGCGAAGAACTGCCGAAAATAAAAAGCTCGATCAGATCTCATGGAATCTATACCTCCTGCACGCCTTACGCGGCGTGCGCTTTGAGATGCTCCTCCACCATCTCCTTGAGTTTTGCCACTTCGTGCTGCAGAACTTGAGCGTCGTGCTGGAAGCGCCGAAGCTCGTTGGAATTCGCAATAATGGCGGTCTGGAATCCGTCGCAGAGCTGTTCAAGCCGGCCCACTCGAAATTCAACTCGTTCCATTCGCTCCTTGAGTTCGGCAATTCCCTCCAAAGTCAGTTTCTGCTGAGAATGCACCTCCTCTAAGAGAACCTCGAAGCGTTCCTTTTTGCCAATCTTACTGGGTCGTTTCGGTAACTTGGGCATCGGTTAATCCTCAGCCGCCTCCGCGACCGAGACCGGACGAAACTCCGTGCTGGGAGATTCCGCAGTGACGCGAGAGGTTGCCTCCGGAACGGCCGGGATCCCCAGCTTGCGGCGGTACGGCTCGGACATCGGCACGTAGGTCTCTTTGAGCACCCGGTGGTACTTCTCGGTGTCGGCGGCGGTCACCTTGCCCACCTTGGGAGCCACCACCGCGTAGGACACCTTGCGCTCCTTGAAGAGCCGCTCGAAGGCCGGCGTGTGGAACCCGCCGGCGATCAGGACTGCGTAGGGGACCTTGAATTCCTGAATCTGCTTGAGGGCGTTGTCCACCATCGCGATGTCCCGCTCTCTGGCTACCTCGTAGAAGCTGGACATCGCCGGCATCGCGGCGTTCAAGGGGCCGGGTCTTAAGGCAAAAGTAAGCGCTGGATTCTGCTTGGCTCCCAAACCCTGCAGGGAGTCGGCCCAACGGTCCGGTTTGAACTCCTTTTTGTGGGTGCTGTAGTAGTTGTAGCTCTCCGGGGTGAGCTTCAGCTCCAGCAGGTCTCCCAAGACCCCGATGTCCTTGGCCAGCAGGGCCAGCGTTTTCTGATCCGTGTTCTTGAAGGTGCTGGCCTTGAGGCGCTCGCTCAAATTCTCCACCTCCGTGAAGAGGGAGGCGTGGTCGATCCCCTCAAACAGGTCCAGGTACTCCATGTACCGGGTCAGAGAGGGATATTCGGCCGCCTGCTCCGGCCGGACGTACGACTTCAGGTGCCCGTAGAAGGTGGCCGGCGTCACCAGCCCCTGTTTGAGCTCCAGGCTCTGCTTCAACAGCTTGTCCATTTCCGGCTTAGGCAAGTTCTTGGTGAGGGCCTCCAGGAACTGGGTCCGCTCGGTCTCCACCGTCTTGAAGTTGAGCTCCCCCTCCAGCCGGCTGGCGTTCAAAAACTTCAGCAGGTTCGGGTATTCGGAATCCTGGACCGAGACTTTCTGTTTCTTGGCTTCTTCCGCGAGAGCCTGGTAATGCTTGGCCAGCGGGATGCGCCCGGCCTGCACCTCCAGCTCCCGCAGCTCCAGGGTCTTGACCGGCTCCGGGTAGAGCCGTTCCTTCAGGGAAGCCGCCGCATCCTGGAACCCTTTCATGGCGGAGAGCGCCTCCGGCTGAACCTTCTCCACGTTGAAGAAGGATTCCATGTTCTGGTCGTACAGCTCCGGCTTCTCGATTCCATAGACGGTGAAGGGATAGTCGGTGGTCAGGTCCAGGTAATTTTCCCCGGAGATCTTTCCGCTTTTCAGGAAATCCTCGGCCACCTGCCGGCGCTTTTCCAGCGGGGCGTAGGACCTCATGTAGGAAAGGGAGTCGTTGCGGGATCCCCCCTCGACTAAGACCAAAGACAGGTCATGGGCCTGGATGAGGTGCTCCAGGATGCCGGCCAGGTTCTTCTGGGCCTCGTAGTTGGCGTGGGCATCCTGGATGTGGACGACGATCGGCTCCCGGGCCGAATAGGTTTCCTTGAGAGAGCCGTGCTGGACCGGGATGCGCAGGTTCTGCAGGGTCAGCGGGGATTTTTCAATGGGGGCTTTGGGACCGGACTGGGCGGAAAGGGGGGGGGCTTTCGTCGGATCCTCAACCTTGCCGTGCTGCTCCCAGAAGGTCTTCTTCTTGGGAGCCGCCGCCTCCTCCTGGGCAAAAAGGGAAAGAGGATTCGCGCCGCCAACGCACAGCCACAAAGCGGCTAAAAGGGTTAGAAGACGTCCACCAATTCTCATCTTGCTTTAATTATACCTTCTAAAGCAGACAAAATCAAGGTAATATCTAAATTTAATAAACACTAACGATTAACGTTACCACTAACCAGCCGGGACGGGTCCACCTTCGAACCCCCCTTCCCCAGCCAGACCTCGACGGCGTGGACCTTGCCGTCCCGGTGAGGCCGGATCACCGGGGAGTCCACCTGCCGGCCGTCCACGGTGACCCTCTGTACCCCGTGGGTGGCCCCTTGAGGGTTATGGATCGTGATCTCGTAGGTGGAGCCCCGGAAGTTCCTGCGGATAAAGGCCTTCTTCCAGTGCTTCGGGAAGCACGGATCGATCCTTAAGCCCTCGAAATCCCGGCGGGCCCCCAGGATCCACTCCGTGGCCGCCACGAACATCCAGGGGGTGGTGCCGGTGTTCCAGGTAAATGCCCCTTCCCCGAACCGGTCGGAGGAGCCGGGCCCAATCACGTACTCGGCCCAGACGTACGGTTCCACCTTGTACCGGTCATGGTCCTGTTTGGCCCGGGCCATCGGCATCAGCTTGGAGAAGGTGGCGAAGGCCTCCTGCGCTCGCTTCAAGGTGCAGTCGGCCACCACCTTGAAGGCGCAGGCGTGCGAGAAGATAGAGGCGTTCTCCTTGGTGCCGGGGCAGAAAGCGGTAACCCGCCCGATGCCCGGATTGAAATGGGTGTAGCTGGGCAGGAATAGGGCCGGCCCGTAGGGGGTGTCCAGGTACCGGTCGATCTTTTCCAGGATGCTGGGGAGCCGCTCCGGCGGCACAACCCCGCTTAAAATCGCCCAGGTCTGGGAATTCAGCGGCACCTTCCCTTCCTTGTTCTCCTGAGAACCGATCTTGTACCCCTCGTCGTTGAAGGCGGCCAGGTACCAATTGCCGTCCCAGCCCTGCTCATTCACCGCCCGGGTCATCTCCTCGGCCATGGAGCGCATCTCCTCGGCCGTTTTTGGATCCCCCAGGAATTCGGCCAGCTCCTCCACCTGGCGGCAGGCCCGCACGAAGGCCATCCCCAACCAGATGCTCTCTCCCTTGCCCTTCACTCCGACATGGTCGTAGGCGTCGTTCCAGTCGGCATGCCCGATCAACGGCAGGCCGTGCTGGCCCCGGGCGCTGTGCAGATACCGGACCGCCCTCAGGACATGCTCGTAGACGGAGGCCGCGGTGCCGTCGTGGAAGGGGATCTCTTTCTTCAAGAATTCGGTGTCGCCGGTTTCCTTGACGTAGGAGATGACACTGTAGGGCAGCCACACACAGACGTCCGCCTTCTTGATCACCCCCTGGACTCCCTGGTTCTCCCAGGTCCCCTCCACCTCGGAGAATCCGGAGACGGCGTGCCCGTTCTTGTACTGATAGAAGAGAAGCCGCTCCAGCTTGGCCCGGGCGGTGGCGATGTCCACGCTCAGGAGCCCTTCGACATCCTGGGCGGTGTCCCGATAACCCTGGCCCCCTTCGGCCCCGTGATAATGAGAAGTGCCCCGCCAATGGGTGATGGCGAACAGCTGATACTTGCCCCACAGGTTGGTCATCCGGTCGAAGTTCGGGTCCGGCGTCTGGACCCAGACTTTCTCTTCCAGGGCCTTCTGCCAATGGTCCCGCACCGCCTCCAGCTCCCGCTTGGCTCCTTCAACCGACCGGAACCGCTTCACCAGGGTCGGGACCTCCTCCCGTTTGTCGGTGATCCCGGAGACCACCACGAATTCGGCCGTTTGGCCCGGCTTCAGGGTGAATGTCCCCTGCAGAGCCCCCACCATGTCCTCCCCGCGGCTGGCATGGTTGCCCAGTTTTTTGGCCTTCAGCCCCTCCGGGTCCGCCAGCTCCCCGTAAGGGCCGATGAAGCTCTCCCGCCGGGTTTCGAAGCTTTCAACCGGAAAGCTGGCGGCCAGGAACCCGTAGCCGGGTTTGTGCCAGGACTTGAACGGATGCTTCCAGGCGACGACCGCTTTGAGCTCTTTGTCGAAGATCGCCTCGTTGTACAGGCACAGGATGTTCCGGTAATGGGTCTCCAGCGCCACGTCCCCGCAGACGAGCTCCACGAACGGGATCGCCTGGATCGTCCGGCGCTTGCGGCCGGTGTTCTTCAGGGAAACCAGCCACAGCTCCACCGGTCCCTCCCGGGCCACGAAATAAGTGATCGATCCCTGGATCCCGTTGCGGGTGGCCTTCAGCGTGGTGTATCCCAGCCCGTGGCGGCATTCCCATTCCTGGAGTTTTTCCCGCTTGGGCTGCCAGTTGAGGGTCCAGACATCGCCCTTCGCCGTATCCTTCAGGAACAGGTACCGGCCGGGGCGGTCGGAGCTTAGGTGGTCGTACCGGTGGAGCCGGTAATATTTCGGGTCCCGGTAGTAGGAGAATCCGGCTCCAGTCTGGGAGAGAAGGCAATGATAGACGTCGTTGAACAGGTAGTTAAACCAGGGCCGCGGGGTGTCGGGCCGGGTGATGATGAATTCGCCTCCGTCAGAACTAAAATGACCGTACTGCATAAAATTTATTAAACGGCGGCGAAGACGTCGCGGATGACCAGGGAAGCGGCCCCCAGGGCGACACAGTCCTCGCCCAGCCGGGCCGGGACGATCTTGACCGCGCTGGCCATTTCCTCGAAGGCGCACATCCGAACCCTCTTCTTGATCGACTCGATCAAGGCCGGGCCGGCCGCTTCGATGCCCCCGCCGATCACCACCGCGCCGGGGTTGAGCAGGTTGATCAGGAAGGCGATCCGGACCCCAAGCCGCTCGCCGGCCTTCTGGACCACTTCGGCGGCCAGCTTGTCTCCTTGCTTGAGCGCCTCGAAGACGGTCTCCAGCGTAACCTGGTCCAGTTTTCCCTTGACCAGTTCTGAAATTTTTGAAACAGCCCCCTTCTTGACCGCCTCGCGGGCATCATCCGGAATGCCCAAGTGGGCCGCCCAGGGCTTGAGGGCCGCGATGTTGCCGATCCAAAGGTCCGAGTCTTCCGCCACGTGGTTGCGGATCGAAACCTCGCCGGCGGTTCCGCTGTGGCCGTGGTAGATTTCCCCGTTGATGATCATGCCGCAGCCCACCCCGGAATACATGAACAGCATGATGTCCACATCGGTGCCGGCCCCCAGGGACCATTCCCCGTAGGCGGCGGTGGTCACATCGTGCTCCAGCTTGACCGGCATCTTGAACTGCTCCTGAAGCAGGGTGGTGACCGGAACGTAGATGGAGGCCACCCCTTCCGTGCAGCGGACCGTCCCCACCTCCCGGTCGATCACGCCGGAGGCCCCAATATGGATCCCCCGGATTTTCTTGGATTCCAGCCCTGAGGCCTTGATCACCTGCTCCACCTGCTCGGTGAGCACCTTGACCACGTTGTCGGCGGTGTCTCGCGGACGGTCCGCCTTGGCCCGGCCAATCACGGTGCCTTCCAGGTCGGTTAAGACCGCGGTGATGTAAAAAATCCCCAGGTCGATCCCCACCACGTAGGCGGCCTTGGGATTTAAGACCACGATCGTCGGGCGCCGCCCGCCGGAGGAGATATCCAGCCCCTTCTCGATGACGATCCCTTGCTCGATGAAGTTGTTGACGTAATTGGAAACGGTGACGATGTTGAGCTTAGTGAGTTTGGAGACGTCGGTGCGGGAGATCGGGCCGTAACGCTTGATCGCTTCCAGGATGGAGACGTTCTTGCGTTCCCGATCGGTTAGGGAATACTCTTCGACTTCTGTTCCTCTGATCACGGGGACCCCCTTAGAATTGAGGTAAATCGGTTAGGTTAAACGTTTTAAAAATACTCGATTGAAGATCGGTTGTCAACCTTTTTCTCTTCGAATCAGCTCCTGGTAAGCAGCGCTCAGGATTTTCCAAACAGCGGCCGGATCTTCCGCCTTGAGGCTCATCGGGGCAGCTCCGAAGTAACTCCAGGCGGCGAAATTCCGGATCCCTTTGGAATAGGCGGCCTCGATCGCCTCAACGATCTTGCCCTCCTCCCCTTTTGGGATCTGAAAGTTCAGGATCCAGATCATCGGTTCTTTTTTGAACTGGTCGGAGAGGGTTTTTACCCGGTCGGCGAACCGGCCCACGTAGGCGGCCACGTCCGGCTGGCGCGGCCTCCAGTACGGGTCGGTTCCGAACACGCTCAAGGCCGGCAGGGAGGCGATCTTGCTCCAGTCGTTCACCGTCGAGGAATTCTCCACCGTCAGCAGGCAGACGCTGGACTTCATTCCCCGGGCCGCCGTGGCCTCGGTGAGAAATCGGGTGCAGTCGACGAGCGAATCCTCCTTGAAGGCCCGCACCTCATCGGTCATCTCCTCCGGCATGGGACGGCTGAACTTCTTGCGAAAACCTTCCTGGCAGACCTCGCACCGGCAGGCCCAGACCTTGGGCGGGGCATCCGGCCTCTCGGGCAGGATCATGAAGTGGGGCTCGTCCCAGAACAGGCAGTCGGCCTTCAGTCGGGCGGCGGCCTCGATCCATTTCAGCAGGTAGTCGCGGAAACCGGGCTGGTTCGGGCAGGCGATCGGCAGGGAGCTCCCGGTGGAGCTGACCTGCCGAACCGGGAGCTCCTTAGCGATCAGGCTGGAGTAGGTTTCCCCGCCGAAGGCCTGGCCCACCGCCCAGGGGTCCAGCCAGACCTCCATCCCCTGGTCGTGGGTGGTCCGGACGATCTCCTCCATCGCCGGCAGGTAAAACTCCAGGTCCTCTTCGCTAAAGGTATGCACCACGTAGGTGCAGCCGGCCTTCCGGATCTCCTGAAGATCCTCGGCCACCCGCCAGGGAATCCGGTTCCCGTAATAGCTTACCCCTAACCTCAACAAAGGGGGCTGGCCCCTTTGGTCCCTTTAGCCGACGGTGGAGCCACGGGTCAGCCCCTCAATGATGTAGCGCTGGAAACAGAGGAAGACGATGATGACTGGAAGCGCAGTGATCGCCGAGCCGGCCATCAGATGGACCCAATCGACCCCATGCAGGGATTTGTAGAGGGCCAACCCCACCGGCAGGGTCCGCATCTCAACGGTATTGGTCAGCAGGAAGGGGTACAGGAAGGTATTCCAACCCCCCATGAAGGTGTTGATGCCGGCTACCGCCAGCGCCGGCTGGGAGAGTGGGATGATCACACGGGTGAAGATCTGGAATTCCGAAGCCCCGTCGATCCGGGCCGCCTCCTCCACCGACAGCGGCAGCTTGGAGATGTACTGCCGCATCAGGAAGATGTTGAAGGGAGCCACCAGGTTGGGAACGATCAAGGCCCAGTAGGTGTTGAGCCACCCCAAGTGCTTCATCAGGATGAAGACCGGCACCATCAGCACCTGCGGGGGGATGGCGATGGAGCCGACGATCAGGAAGAACATCGTCTTCTTGAAGGGAAACTCCCGGCGGGCGAAGGCGTAGCCGACCATCGTCGAAAAAAGGAGGTTGCCGAAGGTGATCACCAGGGCGATGCTCAAAGAGTTGACGGCGTACCGGCCGAAGGGGCCGCTGATCAAAACGTCCCAGTAGTTGTTGAGGGTCCAATCCCGGAAAATCAGCTTCAGGTCGTCCAGGTAAACTGTTCCTTCCCCGGAATCGAAGTTCAAAGCCAGATACTCGGCCTGCCGCTCCGGCAATTCCGGGCTCAACAAGGAGAGGTTGAAGCCCTCCACCGGAATCCGGACCGTCTCCCAGGAGGTGGTCAGCCCTCCCCGCAGGAACTGGCCAATCGGAAGGGAGGTCTGGTGCCCTTTTAGATCCACCAGGTCCACCGTGAAGCTTTCCCCTCCCTTCTCCCCTTTGACCTTCATTTCCAGCAAGGCGAACTTGCGCATATCCTGGGCAATCCGGGTCACCCATTTCGCGGAACCGTCCTGGCGGCGGTATTGAACGGAGACGATCCGGTTTTCCCGGGGAACCGGCTGCTCCGGAACAAAAGAAAACGCGAGGGTAGCGCCGCCGGTCACCTCCGTTTCGATGGGGCCGCCGACGGAATTCAAGGCCCCGACCTCGAAGTCGGCCACCCCCACCTCCCGGGTCCGCTGGAACAGGGTGCCGGTCGGCTTGACGGAGGTGTAGAACATCAGGACCAGCGGCATCAGGGTCAGCGCCAGCATGAGGGTCAGCAGCACCACCGCCGAGTAAACAATAAATTTCTCACGCATCCCCGTCAAAAGGGGTCAGGCACTTTTTGACAGCCTCTAACCGGGTTGTCATAAAGTGCCTGACCCCTCCTCCATTTTGAAGAGGCGCATCTGGATCCAGGAGAAGCACATGGTGATCAGGAACAGGATGTAGCCGACCGCCGCGGCCCGGCCCATGTCGAACCGGTGGAAGCCGGTCTCATAGAGGTACCAGACCACCGTCGTGGTGGCCCCCAGGGGCCCGCCCTGGGTCATGGCGAAGATCTCCGGAAAAACCTGGAAGGTGTGGATCGTGTTGATCACCGTGGCCAGCAGGATGATCGGCTTGAGCTGCGGCAGGGTGATGTGGCGGAATTTCTGCCACTCGTTGGCCCCGTCGATGGAGGCCGCCTCGTAAAGCTCAATGGGGATCGTCTGCAGGCCGGCCAGGAACAGGACCATGTAGTAGCCGAAGCTGGCCCAGACGTTCATCATCATGATCGCCGGCAGGGCCCACTTCGTGTTGAGCAGCCAGCTGGGAGTGGGAACCGGCAGGTGCAGCCACTCCAGGGCCCGGTTGACCAGCCCATCGGGCGCGTAGAGATAGGTGAAGATCGTGGCGATCACGATCACCGAGGTGGCCACCGGCAGGAACAGCCCCGCCTGGTAAAGCTGCTTGAAGGGAACCTTGATGTTGATCAGGACCGCCGCGAACAGGGCCAGCGCCATGGTCGGGGGGATCGTTCCGGCGGCGAAGAAGCAGGTGTGCCACAAAGCGCTGAGGAAATCGGGCTCCTGGAGCACCTCCACGAAATTGCGCAACCCCACGAAGGCCATCTCGGAGCTGAGCAGGTTGTACCTGGAAAAGCTTAAGATCAGGGAATGCAGGAGCGGGATCAGACTGAATCCCAGGAAGGTGATCAGCCACGGGGCCAGAAAGGTCAGGCTGATCCCGATGCTGGAGACCGACAGCCGGGGGCCGGCGGCCGGCCCCTTGCGCCGCTTGAAAACCGAGGCGGCGATGATCCCGCCGGCTAGCAGAAGCAGGAATCCGGCGAAAACGATCGTGTCGGTCAGGCGGCCCCGGACCTCGGAGGTCTGGAGAACCGAATTGATCGCAGCGGTCGTCTCCTTGAGCTGGGCATCCGGGTCGGCGCCGTTTAAGATCACCTCCTCCACCATCCGGGTGATCCGCTCCTGCATCCGGACCCAGCCCGGGTGGGCCGGCGGAGCCACCGCGTACTGGACCTGCTCGAAGACCAGCCGCTGTTCCGGGTGGCTCCTGTAGTAGGGGTGCTGGATCGCCGACTTGGCCGTGGGGACGATGTTCCGCTGGGCCTCGACGATCGCCATCGCCTGCTCCTCGCCAACCAGGAACAGGATCAGCTTGAGGGCCTCTTCCGGGTGCTTGGAGTTCTTCAGAAGCACCAGGATCTCCCCGCCGGCGAAGGAGGCCGGAGTCCCCCTTCCTGCGGCCGGCCTGGGCAGGAGGCCCACGCCGTAGTTCAAGGTGGGGTTCATCCGTGGAATCAGGGAAAAGTTCCAGGATCCCGAAATCTGGATCCCCAGCCGGCCCTCGGCGAAAAGCTGATTCACCTGCGCCTGGCGTTCCACCAGGGCGAACGGTTTGAGCGAGCGGTAAAAGGCGAGGGCTTCTTGAACGGGGGGCTGGTCCAGCAGGCAGCGCTGCCAGGAATCGTCCAGAATCTGACCGCCGTTGCTCCACACGAAAGGAAGAAACTCCTGCCAGGGAGCGTAGGGCTCCGCCACATGCAGGCCGATCCCGTAGATGTCGGGGCCTAAGGCGTCCACGGCCTGGGCCGCCTGCCTGAGCTCTTCCCAGGTGGTCGGAGGCCGATCCGGGTTCAGGCCCGCCTGCGCGAAAAGGGCCCGGTTGTAGAACAGGATCCGGGTTCCGGCCAGCCAAGGTACGCCGTAGACTCGGTCCCGGAAAGTGGCCGGATCCCAGAGCAGATACTGGTCCCGGATCGGAGCCACCGATTCGGTCAGATCCCGCAGAACCCCGGTGGAGGAGAATTGGGGGACCCAATCGGTCCCCAGCTCGCAGACGTCCGGCGCGTTGTCGGCGGCGATTGAGATAATCACCTTGTCCAGCCCGTAATCCCAGGAAAGCTGCTGGAACCGGACCTTGATTCCCGGGTTCTGCCGCTCGAATTTGTCCAGCAGGGAGCGCATCAGCTCCTCGCCGACCGACAGCTCCCAGAAATCCAGCGTCACCGTCTCCGTCGCAAAAACGGGTGGAGGGTGCAGGGTGCAGGGTGCAGACGAATAAAGAAGGGCGAGAGCGAGCATCCATCCCTTTAAGGTTCCCCACCCTCGACCCTTCACCCTACACCGACTGGTATTCATAGACGCATTAGTCTACCGCGGGCCAAAAGGATTGACAAGGCGTCGCCGGCCCTCGGATAATACCTGCGTGCCAACTCCGCAATTGTTGGTTGCTTGCGACTTCGACGGAACAGTGACCCGGCAGGACACCCTCGTGGAAATCCTGAACCGGTACGGCTCTCCGCGCTGGCGAGAGATCCAGGACCGGGTGGTTTCCGGCCAGATCTCCATTCGGGAAGGGCTCCAGGCCGAAATGGGATCGGTCCGGGCCAGGGCGGAGGAGCTGAAAGTCGTCTTAAATCGGATTGAGCTGGAGCCCAGCTTTCCTTCCTTCCTGAAAGAGATGCGCTCCCGCGGAGTCCCCATGGTCTGTGTCAGCGGCGGGTTCGACCTGTGCATCGAGACGGTGATGGCCAAAGAGGGCCTGTGGCCCCTGCCCTACCTGGCCAACCGGCTCATCCGGAACAATGGTTCCTGGCATGTGGAGTTCCCGTATCCTTCCCTTCAGTGCCAGGCCTGCGGCCACTGCAAGGGGGACCCGATCCGTCAGTGGAACCAACAGGGATACCGGACGGTCTTCGTCGGAAACGGGGTCACCGACCGGTGCGGGGCGCAGGCCGCGGCCCTGACCTTCGCCAAAGGAGAGCTCTTGGATTGGTGTCAGTCCCAGAAGATCCCAGCAGCGGCCTATGAGACGTTCGAGGACATCCAGAGCCAGCTGGAGAAACGGGGCTGGCTGTGAAGGTGGGGAAAGAGGGGAAATATGGGAAATAGGGGAATCAGGGGAAACCGGGGAAAGAGGGGAAACAGGGGAATCAGGGGAAACAGGGGAATCAGGGGAAACAGGGGAATCAGGGGAAACAGGGGAAAGAGGGGAAACAGGGGAATCAGGGGAAACCGGGGAAATCTGTCTTCCCTGTCTTCCCTGTCTTCCCTGTTTTCCCTGTTTTCCCTGTTTTCCCTGTCTTCCCTGTTTTCCCTGTTTTCCCTGTCTTCCCTGTTCACCCTGTTT
>CAYJTC010000002.1:42360-43949 GCA_964372955.1 uncultured Planctomycetia bacterium
TTCCCTGTCTTCCCTGTTTTCCCTGTTTTCCCTGTCTTCCCTGTTCACCCTGTTTACCCTGGCTCCCCTGGTTTCCCCGGCTTACGCTTCCGCCAAACAGGAGATCTACGTCACCGGGACCGTGGAATCGTTCGGCGGCTACACCTTCAGCCGGGTGGTGGAGTTCGAGGTGACCGAAGCCGGCTCGCAGGAAGTCGGCCAGATCCTGGTGGAGGGGATCTACAACGGGGAATACCCCTGGATCCTGCGGGCCTACACCGACAACACTCAATTCACCGGGACCGCGGGGCTCGGGCATCGGGAGAGCGCCCAGGGCTTGGTTTCCAGAAACGGGCAGTTCACGCTTCCAATCGACATCAACACCCCCAACTTCGGGGCCGGGGTCTGGCGGCGCCTCCCGGATTTGAACGACCCAGGCTACCGGCCTTACGCGCCCAGCTCCGATCCGGTCGACCCGGTTTATCACACCGACTGCATCCTAATGGGGATCGACCCCCGCAACGCCGTCTGGGTGGCCGGCCCGGACGGGACCCTCTTCACCGACGACGACAACCCTCTGGGGGATACCACCGTCAAAACCCCTTTTGAGATGACGCTGCGCTGCGAGATTTCGGAGAAGGCGGTCAAAGGGATCTACGAAGGCTACCTTTACGTGGAGATCGTCCCGGCCCCATGAGAGAGCGGTCGTGGGTCATGAGTCTTGGGTCTTGGGTCAAGAAATGCACGCCCTTCTTTCTGGCCTTGCTTTTACTCACGACTCACGACTCACGACTCACGACTGTTTTCGCCTTGGAAGTCGACCCGCCCCGCCTGGAACTGGCGATCCCGGCTAGCGAGCCCACCCAAGGCCAGCTGAAGATCCGCAACTCCTCGGCAAAACCGGCCCTGATCCGGATCCAGGCGGGTGAATACCGGGCCTTTGATCCGGTCTTGCGCCTGCCCTCGGCGCGCGCCTGGTTTTTCTTCGAGCCGGATTCCCTCCGGCTGGATTCCGGCGCGGCGGCCTCCATCACTTATCGGATCCTCCCCCCGGCGGAGGTCGCGCAGGGGCAGGCCGCGGAGTATCTGGCGGCGATCCTGGTGGACGAGCTGCCGGAGGAGGAGCCCCAAACGGATAGGCCGCCGGTCAGCAAAGTCACCGTGGTGCCCCGGTTCGCCATGCCGGTCTATCTGATGATTCAAGGAAAAGAGCAGGTGGAGGTGGAGGCGGTCGACTTGACCCCATCGAAGGGTCCGGCCCTGGGCCTGATGCGGCTGGATCTGGTTCTCCATAACCGGGGAACCGTTCATGTCCGGCCCTCCGGCACCTTGACTATCCTCTCCGATAACGGACCGGTGGAGTACAGCTATCCGGTCGGCAGGGCGCTGCCTCTTTTGCCCTCGGCCACCCTCCAGGTCCCGGTGGTGGTCCCCCTGCCCAAGCCCGGCCAGTATCGGGCGGTCACCACCGTGGAGATCGCCCCGGGACAGATCGTGCAGAAAGAGGCCCCTTTCGAGGTCAGCTGGCAAGGGGAGGTGCTGTGAACGGGGGAAACAGGGGAATCAGGGGAATCAGGGGAATCAGGGGAATCAGGGGAATCAGGGGAATC
>CAYJTC010000002.1:44049-47113 GCA_964372955.1 uncultured Planctomycetia bacterium
CTTCCCTGCCTTCCCTGTTTACCCTGCCTTCCCTGTTTACCCTGTTTACCCTGCTTTCCCTGGTTTCACCCGCTTACGCGGCCAAAAACCTCAAGATCGTCTCAGTGGCTTACGACCAGCATTTCAACCCCAATGAGCCGGTCACCTTCACCGTGATCGTCAAGAACAACGAGACGAGATCGAACGAATTCGCCGAGGTGGATGTGACGCTGACCAACACCGACACCGAACGGGAAAGCACCCTGACGCCGGTCATGACCGCCACGGTCCTGGCCAACAGCACCGCTCCCCTGGTGCGCAGCTATACCGTGGCGGCGGGAAACTACACCGTCTCCTTCCCTCTGTTCGATGGCAACGGCGCTAAGACGGACCAGGTGGCCGGGAAATTCCCCCTGCACATCGGGAGCGAAACGGAAGCGCTGAGGATCTTCCCGGAGATTCTCTCTTTCGGGACCCTGCCGCCGGGCCGGAGCATGCTGCCGACCCCGATCACCGTCTCCTGGGACTATTACCGGTTCAACCGGCTCCGGTTGGACACGCCGTTTGCGATCCGGATCTACACCGACAATGCCGCCCGCTACCAAGGAGTTCCGGGAGCCGTTCTGAAAAATTCCCCGGCCGGGCTGGTCTCTCTGGATGGAAAATATGCGCTCCCTTTAAAGGTTTGGTGCTCTAACTTCGGGCCGGACGTCCAGGGGACCGGATGGGACGCCTCTCTGGCCGGCCCCCCGCCGGTGGATGACGACAACGAATGGATCGGTCCTCCCCTGCTGGAAGACCGGCGCAATTACGACTCCGCCACCTGGGTCCGGATCCCGGACTTCTCCGAGATGACCTCCGACCCGATCTCCTGGCGCCGGCTGATCGGACAGGATCCTTCCGACAGCCGGTACGCCAATGACACCAACCGGATCGGGGACTTCACCTTGAAGTCCCCCTTCACTTTCTATCTGGCCACTGAAGGCGGGCCGATCGCCGTGGAAGGAAAGTACGCCGCCACCCTGATCGTGGAGCTGTGGTCTCCATGAAAAGGGGAAAGAAGGGAGAGAGGGGAAATAGGGGAAAGAGGTGGGTTCGTTTTTCCCTCTTTCCCCTCCTTTCCCTCTTTCCCCTCCTTCCCTTGGCTTTCGCAGAGGAGTTCGCCCCCACCGACGCTCTGCAGATCGCGCGGGCCGATCACTTGTTCCGCCACCGGCAGTTCGGGACGGCCAAACAGGCCTTGAGCCAGCTTTCCCCTTCCGTCCGGCAGGACCCTTTGTTTCAGCGATACTTGGATCGGGCCGAGGTTTCCCAGGAGCCCCCTGATCCCCTGCCCGCGCGCCGAAAAATCCGGAAAGAATCCCCGGACCGCCAATTTTTAAACTCTGTCCGGGTGACTCGGCGCCGCCATGACGCGGATCAAAATTCCGATCAGTCGTTCGACAACCGAGGGCTGCAGGTGAATGAGCATCTGGAAGGGATCGTGCCTGGCCCCGAGGGGGCTTCAAAGGCCCGCTTCGTGATGGACTTGGACGGCTTCAAGAACGGCCACAACGACCTGCGCTATCGGACCCTGCTGGTGGATCTGTTCGACGGCAAATCCCATTTCGCCTTCGGCGACCACGCCACCTTCCGGAGCTATTACTTCATGCGGGCCTCGCGCCTGCGGGGAGCGGATCTGCTGTTGGTGGGACCGACCCACGAATTCCAGGTGCTCGCCGGCGCTTACCCTTTCTGGGTGGAGCAGCGGGACGAGTACATCTATCCTCGGACGGTGCTGGGCATCCGGGACCGGGTCCGGCTGCTGGAAGACACGTTCCGATTCGGAGCCAATGTGATGACCACCCGAGACAGCGAGAAGATCCGGACCATCGACCCAGCCAACCAGCCCCGGGACAACACGGTCTTTAGCCTGGATCAGGAGCTGGATCTGATTCCGAAGGTCTGGTTGATCAAAGCGGCCCAAGCCTACAGCCTCACCGACGACAACCTGATCGAGGACCGGTTCGGCGACACCACCAAGCTCAAGGACACCGCCTTCCGGGTGGAGTCGCTGCTCATCCACCCTGGGTTCCGCTCCCAGACCCTCTTCGAGCGGACCGGCCCTGAATTCCGGCTCTTGGCCGACATCCCTTCCGGCGGGGTGCTGACCTCCAAGGGCATCACCGCCGACCGCCAATTCGTCCAGCAGGTGCTGGACTTTGACCCCTGGGGACCTCTGGATCTGGATCTGAAGGGAAGCTGGATCCGCAACGACCTGGATGACAAGGACACGGTCGCTCACCTGCGGCAAAGCGGGTACACCGCCACGGCCGCCTGGGAGACTCCCTGGGGCTGGCCTCGGCCTGGCATCCGAAGCACCTTGATCGACACGGTCACCACACCGGGCTCCGCAACGCGCCCCGCTCAGACCTGGACCACCCACACGGAAGCGGACCTCTCCCACCGGATCGGGCTGCTCTCCTGGACGGCCTTCGGCGAGTACGAGCTGGAACATCCCCAGGAAGGCGGCGGCCGTTTCTCCGATGAGGAACGCTGGGCCGCGGGGGCCCGGGTGGCGCGGCCTCTTGGAGAGCGGCTCCACGTGAGCGGGCGCTACCGGTTTCTGGCGTTCGAAGAGCTCTGGAACGAGGCGCGGGAGGATGATCACCGCCACGAAATTAACACGAACGGCTCGTTTCTGCTGGGGTCCACCGCGTCGCTGACGCTGGGCTACACCCATCTGACCGGCCGGCTGATCGACCCCGGGTCCGCCCGCTTGGTGGATGCCAGGGCCCACACCGGGACGGCCGGATTCTCCTGGCCGTACACCTGGAGTCGGGCTGACCGCCGGCGGAAGCTGACGGTCCTGCCCTCCGTCTACTACCAGATCTCCGCCTTCAATAGGAATCTGGAGAAACGGCCGATGCTGACCAGCCGGCTCTCTTTAAGCTACGAAGCTTTTCCCGACTGGAAGGTGGAGCTGAGGGGAGAGTTCCGGTTCGACGAGGACGCGCACCGGCAGGAAGTCCGGACGGAAGAATCCCGCGTTTGGCTAGCCTGGACTTACCGCTGGCGCTAAGCGTCAGAAAGTGCCAGGCACTTT
>CAYJTC010000002.1:47213-50630 GCA_964372955.1 uncultured Planctomycetia bacterium
AGGCACTTTCTGACGCTTTTTGACGAGCAGTTTCTGAATGTCCGCTTTGAGCCTCTCGGTGAAGGCCCAGGTTTCCTTCACGAAGGAATCGGCTGAAGCCGGCTTGTGGGCCTGATCGTAATCCTCAATCACTTCCGCTCCCCGCCGATCGTCTTTCTCCTTGGAGGTCTGGACATCCTGGGCCACTTTCTCCTGCATTCGGATCAGCTCCTTGAGCAGGTCGGCCTCCCCCATTCCTGGGAATTCCTGGGCCAGAATCTGCCGCTCATGCTCCCACCGAGGGCTGGAGTCTTTGCTTGGAGATTCCAGCCGCCGCTTTAAGCCGTTCAAGGCGTAGTAGCGGATGTAGAAGGTGTAGGTCTCGATCCCCTTCTTGCGGCTGGCCTCCAGCAGGTAATTCTTTCCTAAGCCCTGGATCTCCTTGGGGGTGTACAGCTCTTTAGGCTGGCTCACCTGAAGCCGCTTGCGGGCGTCCTGCATCAGATCCACGATGTCCGGGCGGAACACCTCGAAGACGAACCGGGAGCGTTTGGCCTTGTTGCGCTTGGCGTATTTGCCCTCATTGCGCTTGACCATGTAGATGTTGTCGGAGAGAACCCAGCCGGGTATCAACTCATTGTAGGCCGGCGAGATGCCCGGATAGGCGGAAGCCGGGGTGTTGATCAGGGAAAAGGGAAACTCCATCCGCTGAGGCAGCATGTTCACGCAGCTGGCGATGATCGAGTAGGGAGCCCGGGTCAGGTCGGTGGGAAACTTGATGTTCACCCCCAGCCCGAAGAAAGTCCCTTCGCCCGGCCAGATCTCCTGGTCCGGCGCCTTGGCGGTGTGGTTGGAGCCGACGTTGGCCCCATAGGCCACGTTGCCCTTGCCTTCCGGCCAGAGGGCGGCGATGAGCAGGGATTGGTGATGGAACCCGACGAAGGGGCCCAGCAGGGCGCTGGTCACCTCCCCTTCGGCCACACCGGTATTGGGACCCAGGATCGAATGGGTCACCTTGCCGTGGCGCTCGACGTGAGAATGCTCGGTCAGCAGCGAGGAGTCCACGATCGCTCCGCTGGCGGCCCCGCTGCCCCACTGCAGGATGCTCGAACGCACCAGCGCCCCGTCGACGATCTGGGCCTTCTCCTCCGGGTTGCTCAACAGCGTGGCGTGGGAGACGCTTAACGCCGAATTGATCACCGCGGAATCTCCCAGGAAAACCCCGGTCACCCGAGGGGTGTGAAGAATTCGGGCCCGGGGACCCACCACATTGAAAGGAGCGGTCACCGCCTTGACATAAGCTTTAACCCGCTGCTTGTACCCTTCCACCAGGGCTGCGTCCCCGCGGGAACGGGCCAGCTTCCAGGCCTGATCCACGGTCAGCTCCGCGAACAGCGGGATCTCCCGGCCGCCAGTTTCGATGGCAATGGCCACCTCCAGCCCGTTGGCAAACGACTCCTCTCCCTCCAGAGTCAGCTCGCCCAGATTAAAAAGAACCGCCCCCTCCCCGATGACCGTGTTGGAAACCAGCCGGACGTCCCGAAGAAAGGCGTTCTTGCCCACCACACAGGAAGCCAGAGTCACCCCGGCCAGACCCGCCGGAAAGGAAACCCCACCGACCTTCACCGTCCCGTTGAAAGTCGACAGCAGGACCGGGCCGGCGAAGTGGCACCCGACTACCCGCTTGGGATCGAAGCCGACAGCCACCCGGACCTGCTTCCAGTCCCGGGCGGTGTTTCCCTGCTGGGTGAGAGTTTTAATCTGGGCGGAGGTAAGCGGCTTGAAGCCGGCCTTGGCGGCAAGGAGCCCCGGAGCAGTCAGGAGGGCAAACTCCGCCCGGGCCTTCCGAATTCCCTGGACCAGCTCCGAGCCGGCCTGGGCCGAGTCGAGCGCCTTCAGGAGATCCAATTCTTTTACTGCAGAACTAGCACCCGGGGCTCTGCCGGATACTCGCGCGTCAGCTTGGTGGCCGCCTGCTTATCGATGACGATCGTCGCCTTGGGATGCAGCTGGACGATGGTGGCCGGCACGATCGCCGTGATCGGCCCCTCGCAGGTCCGGTAAATCGCGTCGGCCTTGCCGGCCCCGTTGGCCAGCAGGACCAGCTGGCGGGCGTCCATGATGGTGCCGATTCCCATCGTGATGGCGTACCTGGGCACCTCCTCCATGTTCCGGAAGAACCGGGCGTTGTCCTGCCGGGTCTTCTCATCCAGAGTCTTGACTCGCGTCCGGGACCCCAGGGAGGAGCCGGGCTCATTGAAGGCGATGTGGCCGTTGGAGCCGATGCCCAGCAGCTGAACGTCCAGCCCGCCGGCTTTCACGATCTGCTCCTCGTACCATCGGCAGAACCCGGGGATATCCTTGGCGGTCCCATCCGGGATGTGGACGTTCTTGGGGTTGACGTTGATCTGCTTGAAGAAGTTCTCCCACATGAAGAAGTGATAGCTCTGCGGATGATCATGGGCCAGCCCGACGTATTCGTCCAGGTTGAAGGCGGCCACCCGGGAAAAATCCAGCCCTTCCTGCTTGTGCAGGCGAATCAGCTCCTTGTACGTTCCCAACGGGGTGGATCCGGTGGCTAACCCCAGCACCGCTCGGGGTTTTCGGCGAATCACCTCCGCGATCAGCTCCGCCGACAGCTTGGAGACTTCCTCGTAAGATTCCTTGACGATGACTTCCATAGCGCTTTCGGGAAATCCTCCTTTTTGGGGTCTGTCTGATTGGTTTTAAAAAAACAACTACGGGGCGAACTTTCTTTTTAACATGGAATCGCGCCTCCGTCAAGGGAGGCACGGGACTCCGTGTGGAATCTAGAAAGGCTTCCGCTCCTCCTTCTCCGGAACCGAGCCGAGGAACCGGTCCGGTTTCCCGTCGAAGTCCTCGTCGATCACCCCGGCTAAGACCTTGAAGCCGTTCGGATCGTAGTAGAACCAGGCGTCGGGGCGCCCGTCGTGGTTCTTGTCCATGATCATCAGGTCCTTCCGGCCCTCTTTATAGAAGGTCCAGGCGTCGGGCCGGCCGTCAAAATTTAAGTCCCCTCTTTGGCGATCCTGCTTGCCGTTCTTGTACCAAAGCTCAATGTCCGGCTTGCCGTCGTGGTTCCGGTCCAGTTCCGCCCGGTCCGGCTTGCCGTCCTTCATAAAGATCACCACCTCTCGCCGGCCGTCCTTGTCCCGATCTCTCTCAATCCGCACGAGCGTTTTCCCATCGGTGATCCTCCACTCATCCGATTTCCCGTCCTTGTCGGTGTCGGCGGCTTCCTCCCGCAACTGTGCAAAAGACGGGGGAAGGAGGGTAAACAGGGAAAACAGGGTAAACAGGGTAAACAGGGAAGGCAGGGTAAACAGGGAAGGCAGGGTAAACAGGGTAAGCAGGTTTCCCCGGTTTCCCCTGTTTCCCTTGTCTCCCCTGGTTCCCCGGTTTCCCCGGTTTCCCCTG
>CAYJTC010000003.1:0-40892 GCA_964372955.1 uncultured Planctomycetia bacterium
GGCTGGCCCTTCGGAGGATCCCCCCGCAGGGCCAGCAGGTTGTAGATCCCCAGTTCTTTGAGGCGCCTTAAATTCTCCCGGAGATCGGCTTTTGACTGACCGATGATATTCAGGTGGCAGGTCGTCTCCACTCCGGCTTTGTTTTTCAGCCGGTCGCATAGGTCCAGGGTCAGGTCCCGGGTGGAGCCGGCGGCCCCGTAGGTCATGGAGAAGAAGGCTGGGTTCAGGCGCTTCAAACAGGGGATCACCTCGTTGAACAGCTTGTCCACCCCTTCGGGAGTCTTGGGGGGGAAAAGCTCGATGGAGATGTCCGGCTTGCCGGAGCGGTAGAGCTGGTCGAGGCGCATGGGGGTCAGACCCCTTCTGAAGGGGGCTGACCCCTTTTGTTATCGCGTCGGACGGAACGGACGATCAGCCCAGTGATTCCGGCGAAAACCAGGTAAGGAACCGCCATCAGGAAATAGACGGACCGCTTCCAGGCCAGAGACAGCTTCGGATCATGGGCGGCCAATGCCTCGCTGCAGCTGGGGCAGCCCCAGGCCCAGTCGACCCGGTAGAGCATCCAGTAGATCACCACCCCGGTCACCGAGACATAGAGCCAGAGGGGAAGCGTCCACCGGGCGATCCGCCGGTGCGATTCCCATCGGCTGCGGAGCGCCAGGAACAGGGTTCGCAGGACCAGCGGGACGATCAGGACCGCCAGCGCGGTGTGGGAAATCAAAATGCCGAAATAAACAGGCCGGATCCAACCCGTGCCGGGGAAGGGGGTTGAGCCGTGATGGGCGTGATAGATCAGATAGGAGGTCAGGAAGGCGATCGAGGTGAAGAAGGCGGCCACCATGCAGGCCCGGTGGGCCGGGATCTGCCGGCTCCGGATGAACAGGAAACCGGCCGTCAGCAGCAGGGCGCTGGCGCCGTTTAAGAAAGCGTTAAGGGTGGGAAGCGAGCTGTAAGGCATCGCGAACCAGCTGTTTGAGCGCCTTGGGTTCGGTGGAGTCGTAATAGCCGCGGATCCGGCCCGCTCCGTCCACCAGCACGAACCGGACGCTGTGGGCGATCGGCTCCCCTGGATCAAGCCCTTCCGCCACACTTAAACGGAAGCCTTCCTGCACCAGCGACTGGATCGCCCCCTTCTGGCCGGTCAGGAAGATCCAGCGGTCAGGCTGGGCCTGGTAGCGGGCGGCATATTGGGTGAGGACCGTCGGGGTATCCCGGTCCGGGTCGACGCTGATGGAGACCAGCCGAACTTCACGCGGCAGCCGCCCCTGAAGGGCGCGCATCCTCTCCGACATCTGGGGACAGGTTCCCGCGCAGGAGGTGAAGATGAAGTCAGCGATCCAGGGCATTCCCTTCAGGGAGGCGCTGTGAAAAGCCGTTCCCGTTGAGTCGGTCAAGGTGAAAGGCGGCACTTCCTTCAGGACAGGCAGGGCCGCCGACTGAGCTGGGGTGGAAGGACCGGGCCAGGCGGGGGCCAGAAGAGCCGCGGCCATCACGGCCGCCAGAAAGCTCCAGAGGAACCTCGACTGCAGCTTCAACCGACGATGAGGGATCCGGCCAGAACCATGACGCCGGCCAGGCCCAGAAGGAAGAATGGGGAAAGCGCGACGATCCATAGGGGGACCACCTTCTCGAACTTCAGATGCATGTAGAACAGAATGACCAAAAGCGCCTTGATCAGGGAGACTGCCATAATCAAAAGAACGACCCCGGCTTTCGAGAGGGGAAGAAGCGAGATGGAGGTTCCGGCCGCCAGCAGGGCGATCAGCCAGATCCAGATGACCACGTACTTTCCGTAAGAGGGAGCTGCCGGGGCGCGGCTCATAGATGGGGTCATAGGAGGTACACCAGTGGGAACAAGAAGATCCAGACCAAGTCCACGAAGTGCCAGTACAGCCCGGAGAGCTCGACTACATGCCCCCGACCTTTAAGAAAATCGGGCCGGAAAGTCAGCGACAGCACCCACAGGTTAGCGATCACTCCGGCTAGCACGTGCAGGCCGTGCAGGCCGGTCAAGGTGAAGTAACAGTCCCAGAAGATCCCGGAGCCCGGGAAATGGCCGTGCGCGAACTTGAGAGAGTACTCGTACCCCTTCACTCCCAGGAAGGCGGACCCCAGCCCGATCGTCGCCAGAAGGAAAAACCGAAGCCTTTTGGAATCAGCTTGATGGATGGCGGCCACCGATAAGGCCATCGTCAGGGAGCTCGACAGCAGGATGAAGGTGTTCAGCGCCGCTAGGGGAATGGAAAGCTCCTCACCCGGATGCGGCCAATGAGAAAGGCCGGCCCGCAAGACGATGTAGGTCCCCAGCAGGCCGGAGAAGAACATGACCTCCGAGGCTAAGAATAGCCACATCCCCAGCTTCCCGGAAGGAATGCCGGTAGAGGTGGACTCGGAAGCGTGCCCGGTATTGCTCACGAGATCACCTTATCCAAGCTTAACGTGAAAAGCAAGAACGGCAGGTAAACCACCGAGGCCAGAAAAAGCCGGTGGGCCGCTTCAGCAGAGCGGCTCCTGCCCGCGGCCAACCCTAAGCGCAGGAACAGCAGGCTTGCCCCGAGGGCGCCGAAAAAATAAAAGGTGCCGGCCGATCCGAGAGCCGCCGGCAGAAGACTAGCCGGCACCAGGGCCGCGCTGTAAAGGGCGATCTGCCGGAAGGTAAGGTCCCCTCCGGGGTCGACGACCGGCAGCATTTTAAACCCGGCCCGGGCGTAGTCGGCCCGGTATTCCCAGGCCAGCGCCAGGAAATGGGGCAGCTGCCATAAGAAAACGATCCCAAACAGAAGCCAGGCCTCCAGGTTCAGGGATCCCCGGGCGGCCGCCCAGCCGATCAAGGGAGGAAGCGCTCCGGGGATCGCCCCGATCAACGTGCATAGGGCGGTCCTGGATTTCAGCGGGGTGTAGAGGAACAGGTAACTAGCCAAAGTGGCCGCTCCGATGGAACCGGCCAGCCGGCCGGCTCCGAAAGCCAAAAGAAGCAAGCCCCCCGCCGACAGACACACGCCGAAAACAAGAGCCGATTCCGGGGCGATCCGGCCGGAAGGAATCGGCCGGTTCCGGGTCCGGTCCATCCGGGCGTCCGCTTCCCGTTCCAGAACCTGGTTGAGCGCCCCGGCCCCGCCTCCCACCAGGGCGGTTCCCGCCAGCAGGGCCAGCAGTTTCCCCCAATCGGCGGGTCCAGTTAACCCCAGCCAGAACCCGATGAGGCCGGTGACCACCGCCAAACAGGTCAACCGGGGCTTGGTCAGGTCCAGATAAGGCCGGGTGAAAAGATCGGAGAAGGGGATCGAAACGGAAAGCAGCTGATGCAGACGCGCGGTCAGAATGACGCAGCCGGCTAAGATCAAGGCTCCCACGGCGACATGGGTGGTGGCACTGACCGGGTCCGCGCCCCGGATCAGGGTGGCGATTCCCAGCCCCATCTGGACGAGGAGAAGCCAGGAGAGCCATCGGGCTAAGCCGGCCAGCGCCGGATTTTCCCGGAATCGGCGGGCGACTTTGGCGGAGGTGGCCCCCAAGAGGGCTGCCACGACCAGAGCCCCGATCCCGTGGGCGACGATCCAGCGGGTTTGCCAGCCGGCATGCCGAAGGATGGCTCCCAGAATCAGCTGAACATACACCGCGCCCGTCGTGATCAGCGCCCGGCGTGGAAGGGCACGGTCCGTCTCGAGCGTCGGCCATCGATTGGTTCCGATCTTCCAGTGGGGCGACAGGACCGTCGCCAGAAGAACAATCACCGTGAAGAAAAGCTGCCCCAGGCAGGCATGCGCCACCGAGACCGGTAGAGGCAGCTGCCACAGAACGGTCAAGCCTCCCAGGATTCCCTGCAGGACCACCGAGCCCAAGGCCCCGACCCCCAGCCAGCGGACCCAACGGCGCGGTTCCCGGGCCAGCAGCCAGAGACAGAGAATCAGAGTCAGCCCGCCTACCCCGGCGGCGATCATCCGGTGACTGTGCTCGAACCGAATCCCCCCCACCATCGGCGGAAGGAATCTTCCGTAAGAAAGAGGCCAATCCGGAACGCTCAAGCCGGAATCAGTGGAGGTGACCCACCCGCCGGCGATCACCAGCAGAAAAGCAGCAACCGCTGTAAAGACCGCTAGCCGACCCATGTTTCACCCTTCACCCTTCACCCTTCACCCTTTATCCTCCACCTTCCCCGGTTCTTCCGTCTGCATCTGCCAATCCCGCGCTCTTCCGGGAACCGAATACTCGTACGGCCCGCGATGGACCACCGGTGTCTCGGAGAAATTCCCATGGGGCGGCGGGGAAGGGGTCTCCCATTCCAGGGTGGTGGCCTCCCACGGATTTTCTCCGGCCTTCTTGCCTCGGAACAGGCTCCAGAAAAAGTTGACCGCGAACAGAACCTGGGTAGCCATCAGGCAGAAGGCGGCCACACTCATCATCCGGTTAAGGCCCGCAAACTGGGTCAAGCCCGCGTACTGGGTGTAGTCGTAGATCCGGCGGGGCATCCCTCCTAACCCTAAGTTGAACATCGGAAACATGACGGCGTTGAAGAACAGGAAGGTCAGCCAGAAATGGACCTTTCCCAGCCGCTCGTTCAAGCTGCGGCCGAACATCTTGGGGAACCAGAAGGTGATCCCGGCGAAAGCGCCGAACAGAGACCCTCCGAACAGGACGTAATGAATATGCCCCACCACGAAATAGGTGTCGTGAAAATACATGTCCACCGGAGTGGAGGCCAAATAGATGCCGGTCAAACCTCCGATGATAAACATCGAGATGAAGCCTAAAGCGTGCAGCATCGGAGTGGTCAGCCGGATCGAGCCGCGCCAGAGGGTGCCCAGCCAGCTGAACACCTTGACGCCGGTGGGCACCGCCACCGCCATCGTGGAGACCATGAAGGTAGTGCCCAGGGCCGGGTTCATGCCGCTTTGGAACATGTGATGCGCCCAGACCAGGAACCCGACCGCTCCGATCCCCACCGCCGAGTAGGCGATCGCGTGATAGCCGAAGATCGGCTTCCGGCAGAAGGTGGGCAGGATATCAGAGACGAATCCCATCGCCGGCAGGATCATGATGTAGACCGCCGGGTGGGAATAGAACCAGAACAGGTGCTGCCACAGAAGAGGCTGGCCCCCGGCGTGGGGCAGGAGGCTGCCGTCCACGATCATGCCGGCCGGCAGAAAGAAGCTAGTACCGGCCACCCGGTCCAGCAGCAGCAGGATCAGTGCCGCGGCCAGAACCGGGGTGGCCAGCAGGGTCAGAACCGCGGTGGTGAACAGCGCCCAGATCGAGATCGGCAGGCGGTGGAAAGTCATTCCCGGTGCCCGGTGGTTGATGATGGTAGCGATGTAGTTCACCGCCCCCAAGATGGAGGAGAACCCCAGCACCACGATCCCGGCGGCCCAGAGGGTCTGGCCGGCTCCCATCGTGGCCGTCGTCCCGCTTAAAGGAGGATAAGCGGTCCAGCCGGATGCCGCCGCCCCCCCCTCCACGAAGAAGCCGGCTAAGACGGTGGCCACCGCCACCGGAAACATCCAATAGGAAAGCATGTTCAGCCGAGGGAAGGCCATGTCCGGTGCCCCGACCTTCAAGGGGATCAGGTAATTCCCAAAGGCTCCAGCCAATAAGGGGATCACCCCGAAAAAGATCATCACGGAGCCGTGCATGGTGAAGAGCATGTTGTAATACTCCGGCACCATCACCCCGCCGGGCATTCCGGCCGGAGCGATTTTTTCCATGAAGGCCAGCGGCGCCCCCGGCCAGCCCAACTGCCAGCGCATCAGCATCGCCAGCAGGCCTCCGAAGAACATAAAGATCAGGGAGGAGAAGAGGAACTGGATCCCAATGATCTTGTGATCGGTTGAAAAGATATATTTTCGGATGAATCCCGGTCGGCTACTCATTCGCTTTGGTCTCCGCAAGCCACAGGTTGAACGCCTCCCGCGGCTCGGTAGTGACGAAGCCGCGCATCCGGTAATGGCCCAGCCCGCACAGCTCGGCGCACCGGATCTCATACGAACCGGCTTTTGTCGGCTGGACCCAGATTTCGGTGGGCAGGCCCGGCACCGCGTCCTGCTTGATCCGGAACTCCGCCACGAACAGGCTGTGGATCACATCCTTGGATCGGAGCTTCAGAAGGGCCGGCTCCCCGACGGGAAGGTGGAGCTGATTGAGGGTAGTCACGTCGTCGGGGGTCTCAAAGAGGCCGTCCGGGCCCGGGTACCGGATGTTCCAAGCGAACTGCTCGGCCAGCACCTCCACGGGGGCCCACTCCGCGCCAGGAGGCTGAATCGGTCGAATCTCCCGCCAGAGCTTCTGCGAAGCGACCGTCAACCCTAATAGAATAAGGGCCGGCACGATCGTCCAGATCACCTCCAAGAGAGTGTTCCCATGCACGTAATGGGCTTTGCGGCCGGCGGAAGCCCGGTATTTCAGGATGAACAGCAGAAGCGCCCCCTGCACCAGGAAGAAGAAGAACCCGGTGATGGCCGTGATCGCCCAAAAAATCCGGTCGATCTGAGGGGCGACGCTGGAGGCGCTTTCCGGCAAAAACATCCTGTTGAGAGTTGCCCCTAGAGGTTACTTCTTGAAGCTGAAGGTGATCTGCTTCGTTTCGCCGTCGGACACCGTGACCTTCTGGCTCTGCGTGCCCAGCTTCTCATGCCAGGCCTCCACCGTATAGTCGCCGGAGGGCAGCCCGGAGAGGGTGAAGGAGCCATCCTCGCCGGACACCCCGAAGTAAGGATGATCCAGCACCACCGCGTAAGCAGCCATCCAGGGATGGACGTTGCACTTAAACGGCACCGGAGCCTCCGGCTTATCGAAGGTCTTGACCGTCTTCATTCCTTTGATCGGCTGGGCGATGTTGAACTTCTTGTTGAGCTTCGGCTGGGCGTTGATGTTATGCAGGGTGGAGTCGCTGTTCATGATCTCCAGCGGTTGGCCCACCTGGATGCCGAAGACGTGCGGTTTGTACAGACAGCCTTTCTGATTCAGGACCACCGGAGTTTTGGAGGCGGGGACAGATCCGGGAGCGATCCCCTCCTTGATATAGACCACCGCGTTTTGCAGCGCCCCGCCGTTGACGACCAGATTCTCGACCAGGACAGGGTCTTTGTGCTGTTGCTGGCAGACCGGATCGGCCGCCATCTGGACCTTCTCCCGGGCCGGAGCGGCTCCGTCAAAAGTCACCTTGCCGCTGAGGGTCGCGGAGCCGCCGGAAACCGCTTTGGCTTCGCCGGCGGTTCCAGCTCCAAAAGCGGTCATGAGTCGTGAGTCTTGAGTTGTGAGTAGAAGAACGAGGGCTGTCATTGTCATTGCGAGGGTACGAAGTACCCGAAGCAATCTCTTTCCTGACGCCTGACGCTTGACGCTGAACATCGTTTCCCCCTTTTTATTTTAAAACAAGATCCACCCAATTCGAGGTGGCCCGGTGGCGGCCCTTTTCTCCATTGCCTCCGTCCCAAACGGCCGCGGCGAACAGAATCGGTTTGCCCGGCGCCAGATTCGCCCCGCCTGAGGCGGGAGATTTCAGGGATCGTTGGAGGGTCAGCGCCCAGGCCCCTTCCGAATAGACGGCGGCCGTTTCCAGCGCAAGACCGGCTTCTTCCCCGTCTTCCAGGCCTTCGATTTCTCGCGCGAACGCCTCTTGGGCTTCGGACTGGGCGGCCGACCAGTAGCAGACGTCCAGCGCCGGAACCTCCGGAGCGGCCGGCCAAGCCCTCAGAGAGCCGACTTGGAACTTCTGGCGCCGGTCCGGCAGAAAGAAAAGGCCCGCCGCGTCGGGAGGCGTCTGTCTGTTTTCTGCTGAATCGTGCCAGATAAGCCGCAGGAGAAGGACCTCTTCATTATACACCGCCTGGATAGAAATCGACCCAACCGCGGTGGGCAGCAGCGCCCCCTGCTGATAGGCGCTGTTGCTTAACCTCAGGGTGGTATAAGGGGCTTGGGCCCAGGCCGGGTCCTCCGGGCCGGAGGGCAGAGAGGCCGTTTTGATCGCCTCCACCTTCCGGTTCCAATGGGGGGTCTCCTGCAGGGAATGGACGTAGTAGGCCAGGGCCCAGGCATCCTCTTTGGAGGCGAAGGCCTCCGCGTAGGAAGGCATCGGGGTTCCGTCGATCCCGGTCATCATCCGGGCCACGATGTCGCTCGGGGAGGCGCCGCCCCGGTAGGTCCAGCCCTGGGTCAGGTCAGCCGACCGGATCGGGTTTCCCCAGTTGTCGGTCAGGGCAGCCGCCGATGGGCCGTTGGCCCGGCCCAAAGCTCCGTGGCAGGCACCGCACCCGAGCTGGGCGTAAAGTTCCTTCCCGCGGACCAGCGGGGCCTTCTCGGGGCCCGGGTCGGTCCCTAAATCGACCGGTTCCGAGGTTTGCTCCTGAAAAACAGGGCTCAAGCTCTTGATGTAAGCCACCAGGTGCCAGCGGGTCTCCTCCGGAAGACGCTGGAAATCCGGCATCCGGCTGCCGGGCAGGCCGGTGGAGAGGGTGTGGAACAGATCCCCGTCGGTGGGGGGGGTGCCGCTGGCGGTGGTCCGGAACTTGAAAATTCCTTCCGCCAGATTGCGGGGTTTGGGAAACATCCGTTTGGCGTCGAACCCGTCCCCAGCACCGGTGGGCCCATGGCACCGGGCGCAGTTGGTTTCATAGGCCAGCTTCCCGGCGGCCAGGTCCGGCTCCGGCCGGTTCAGGGCCGGAGCCGAAGGAGCTTGGGGTGAGGTTTTCGCGGGCCGGTCGGCCGAGGCGGTCCCGGAAGGAACCAGGATCCAGCTCAGCAGGATCAGGACCCCCAGCCAGGTTCCCCATTGAGCCGCCTCTTTAAGCCATCCGGCCCGTTTGAAGGAGGAAAAAAGATTCATGATTCTTATTTGTCGTCGTATCAGGTGTCTAGCCGCTTCCAGATAGACCCGTTCCACCCATAGAAATGTTTGTCCCTGCTGTTGAAATAAATGGTCCCTTCTTGAGGGTTGGCCGGAGCAGATGCCGGGGTCAGGCGGAGAGTCGAGTTGACCTCCAATCTGGCCTGAGGGGTTGTTGCAGTCTCGATTCCCACATTGCCCCCTCGAATGGAGAGATAGTCATCGCTCATCAAGATGAGGCGCATGTCGAAGTCAGAGACCGTGTCGTTCACGAAATCGATGTAGGGAGTTCCCCCCGTGGTGCCGGACCTCAGCGTCAGGCCGACGTTGGGGTCGAGGGCGCCTAACTTAATGAGATCAGAAGTCCCCACGGCCCTTCGGGCTGCGATGTTGCCGATTGCCTCCAGCGTGTGGAGAGGATCTGTGGTCCCGACCCCGACTCTGCCGGAGGAGGCAATCCGCATGACTTCCGTTGTCGCCCCCCCCTCCGCGTTATTAGGAGGGGCGACAAAAAAACTGAGCCGAGCAGGGGCTGTGCTGGCGCTCCAGTTATCGTCCGCGAAGGCGATGATGCGCGCGCCGGAGGGATAGCTGGCCCCGTTATATCCGTCAAACCGGATCGTCCCCAGGGCGTCGTTCGTTTGGATAGCCGCGGGTCCGGGCCTGGACTTTCGAAATGTCAGACGATTCCGGTCGTTAGCGTTTTGGTTCTCTAGAAGCAGACTCGTGGTTTCGCTGGCAGGCTGCAGGATGTGGATGGGAGCCTGAGGGCTTGTCGTCCCCACTCCCAGCCGTTTGGAGACCAGCAGAGTTCCATCGGGCAGGCCGGCCGGTTCCGGCGGATTCGTCAGCGAATAGGGAGTTCCGATGGTGGCCCGGTTGGCGTGGAGCCGGTCGAACGGGTTGCCTCCAGAACCTCCGGGCGCCGGGACATAGGTGCCCACGTCAATCACCTCATCCGCCTGGAGAGCGCTAGCCAAGAACAGGCCCACGGTTAAAGCAAGGATTGCAGCATGGCGCAGATGGAATTTTCGACGCATCGTCCCCTCCGTTTGCTTTGGAAACAGTTTACTACCCGGGGAAGCTTCTCACAAGAAGACGGGCCGCCGCGGCGGTGAAGAGCCCTAAATAGGTTCCCAGGAGGTTGCCCAAGACCGCCATCAAGAGGCCCACGCCGGCCAAGCGGGGGCAGAAGGCAGCTCCCACAATCGGAGCCGAGATCGGCCCCCCGATGTTGGCCTGGGAGGCGGTGGCGATCAGCCCTAAGGGGGCCCGCAGGAGAAACCCGCCGACTCCCAGCACGAGCCCATGAATGAGGATCCAGGTCGCTCCTAAAGCGGCGAAAACAGGAGCCTGGGTGATCGCTTGGAGGTTGGACCGGGCCCCGATGGATGCCAGCAGAAGATAGAGGGCGATGGTTCCAATCCTGGACAGTCCCGCCTCTTCCAGTTTTCTTAAAGGGGTCAGAGAAAGCAGCAGCGCGGCCGTGGTAACCAACAGGATCGTCCAGGTAGCCGGGCTCATCGCCGATCCACACGACGGTAGCCGAGCCGCCACCCTCTGCGCCATCCAAGAGAGCAGGAGGCTAAGCAGAATTCCAACAACAAGAGAGAGGCCACGCAAGGGGGATGGGGTAGCTGCGAGTCGCACCCCCGCTCCGGGGGTTCCCTCCGCGCATCGCTCGTCCGCCCCGGCGTGGCGGCCTCGCTCTGTCCTCGGCCTCGCTCTCCCGCCATTTCCAGACCAAGAAGTTAAGGAAGGCGGGATCCGTGCCCGCGCGGCCTGCGGATGTGCGCTCCGGGAATCCCCCGGAGCGGGGGCGGACTTAATCACCCGGTTCCATTGTGTCTGCCAGGCTGAGCTCCAGATCAATAGTCCCATCCAAGAATAGGCGACGACGGCGTCGACTAAGATGACCGGCGCGATCAGGGGATCCGGCACCTGGAGCGCCTCCTTGACGGCGATCAGGTTCGCCGACCCCCCGATCCAGCTTCCGGCCAGCGCCCCCACCGCCCCCCAGCTTCCATCGGGAAGCCAAGGCCGGAAAATCCAGAAACTGATCAGCGCCCCTAAGATTGTCCCGACCGACCCAATTCCCATCAACCCAATGGCCCACGGCCCCAGCCGGGCAATCGCCTTCAGATCGGCCCCGATCAGCAGGAGCACCAGACAGACCGGCAGAAGCTGTTGGGACAGAAACGAATAGAGAGGATGGGAATTGGGCAGCCATCCCAAGGTGGCGGCCGCCATCGGGATCATATAGCACCAAAACGGGATCGGCAAGATCTGAAGCGATCGGAGGAGAAGATTCAAGGGACTGTCACCCCATTGCCGGGCCGATCGGTTTCCACGATCAGTCGGTTCCCAACGGTTTGAAAGCCTGAAGTCCCAGGGGGGGATTCCAACAGCAGGTGAGAGTCCAGGTCCACGTAGTTGAAAGCTCCGGTCCCGCAGGACAAATGAACACTGGCCGACAGCCCCTGGGCCGATTCCGCCATGCAGCCGATCATCAGGCGGATCCCGGCCAACCGGGCCTGCCGTACGATCCTCAACGCCCCCAGGAAACCGGCCTTGGCCATCTTCACGTTGATGATCGGCGCCGTCTTGCGCCGAATCAGGGCCAGCGTTTCCTGAATCGAGCGGGCCGATTCATCGGCGGCCACCGGAATCTTTCCATCCCGGCTCACTTGAGCCAGGCCTTCCCGATCCTCTTTGGGGACCGGCTGCTCGAACAACCGGACCGGGAACCGGCGCCGGCGGATCTCCTGGGCAAACCGAACCGCATTTTCTGCGGAAAAACCCTGGTTGCCGTCGAGCCAGAGGATCGCGTGAGGAGCCGCCCGGTGAACCGCCGCCACCCGGCGCAGGTCTTCATCCAGGTCGCGGCCAGTCACTTTGATCTTGAGCCGTTGGAACCCGCCGGCCGCCGCTTTCAAAGCGGCCCGCCTCATCTGTGTTGGAGTCCAGGCGGAGAGGGTCAGACTGGTGGTGACGAAGCGGCGGCTCCCGCCGCACCAGCGCCAGAGAGAGATTTTCTGAGTTCGGGCGGCGGCGTCCAGCAGGGCGCATTCCAGCGCAGCGGCGGCGGTCGGGTGGGCGCCGGCTCCCTCCCAGCCCTTGGCAATCAGCGCCCGCACCGGCCGGATCGGCTGGCCGATCAGGGAATCGGCCAGATCGGACAAAACCTGCCGCATCGCGGAAGGATTGTCGGCCGGCCAGGCTAGGGAGGAGGAAGCTTCTCCGAGGCCCGTCGTCCCATCTTCCAGATGGATCTGGACCCAAAGATTCCGACTCACCTGCTTGCGGCCCAGTGCTGTGACGAATGGCTGGCGCATCGGCAGGTTCACCGGGGTCAAGTCCAACCGGACGATCCGAGGAGGACTCACGGCAGGTAACTGCCGAAGGAAATCCGCCGGCTTTTGGCTTCTTGGAGTTTCAATCGCAGGGAAATCTCACGGACCGTTTCGCCTGTTCCAGGCCCTTCGATCACCCAGTTCTCCTCGACAAGGGGGCTTTCCGTTTTGCGGCTAACCAGCATGACATGCGCGACCCGTTCCGGGTTCTGGGGATCGTGAAGAAAAATCAGATCTCCCAGTCGGAGCTCTTCGGGGGAAAGAGGAAGGGCCTGCATCCAGAGCTCATGGGCGTCCCGCGGGATGATCAGGCCGTTGGCTTGGTAAACCAGGCCGACCAGCCCGGAGCAGTCCACGGCGGTCTGAGGGGGGTTCGCCGCGGCCGGATCGTGGGCCGAACGCCCGCCCCAGTAATAGGGGTCCCCCAGGAACGCACGGGCTGTTTCCACGAGGTGGGCGCGCCACTTTTCAGGCTCTTCGCGCAGGAGAATGAGATCTTTTAGAGAAGAGGCCTCTTCGCTTCGGATCCAGCCGGTGGTTCCATCCAGGAGATCCAACCGCCACCAATCTTCGGTGCCAGGCACCGGTCGGTGGGGCTTGGCACCGTTTAAGCGGGTGCCCAGGGAAAGTCGAAGCCGGATCGGGGCGGTTTCCTCCGGTTTCTCAAGGACGCAGCCGATCTTGGCGGCGACAACGAGGTTCGGTCTCCACCCTTGCGGCTCCGATGCCAGGGCCGCCCGCTCCATCCACCCCGGGTATCCTTCCCACCGCTGGCTGTGGCTCCATTCCTGCTGTTCCACGGCGGCAACCCGAACCCAATCCCCGTTTTCCTCCAGAACCCGGACTGGATCCCCGTAAAGAAGCTGGCTTTCTTCAAGAGGGTCCTGTTCCAGCGTCGCCCCGGCTTTGACCGGTTCCTTGCGCAGATCGGCCACCGGTACTGCCACCCGCATCAGACCAGCGCCTGTCTCTTGCGCCGGCAGGACGGTCGCTGATAGAAAGACAAGGAGGTATAATGGGCCCGCGATGAAAACTCGCCCCCTTCGGTTCCTTCTGCCCCTGGTGGTTTTTCTGCCGATGGTCATCTCGCCCGCCTTCGGGATCTCCACGGAACGCCTCAGCGAACAGGATATCACACTCCTGGAGTCCGTCCGGAGAGCGCTCGTGCCGCTGGTCGACCGCCGCAAAGGGGTCGGGACCGCTCCTTTACTTACCTTCGAGGAGCTCTACGCGCCGCTGAATTCAGATCAGAGGGTTTTCCTGGATCGGATGCGGGCGTTGGATCCCTCAAAGCTGGGGGGCTCCAGCCGGAAGCTGCCTCTGCCTTCAGGAAAGGAAACTTTCATCCGGCTGGATCGTCAAGTAATCCTGCGGGAGGACAAGCCGGTCCGTTTGGACACCCAATATCTTCCGCTTCCGGCTCATGAGGCCTACCGGAGGATGATGGGGGCGATGGAGGCCGACCTGGGAAAGCGGCTCCTGGTGGAATCCGGGTACCGGTCCCCGGCCTATCAGCTTTACTTATTTGTCTTCTACCTGCCCAAACACGGCTATTCGATCCGGGAGACCAACCGCCACGTGGCCTTGCCCGGCTGCAGTGAGCACGGCAGCCCCGCTTTCCAAGCCATTGATTTCATCACCCCCGCCGGAATCAACGGCGAGGATCGCCCGGAAGAATTTGAGGAGCTGCAGGAGTACGGGTGGCTGATGAATCGCGCAGGCGAATTCGGTTTCCACCTGTCCTATCCTAGAAGAGGCCCCTCCGCCTTTGAACCCTGGCACTGGCATTGGGAAGACCGGTGAGGTGGGGACGGGATCAATCTAAAAAGGGCTCAATCCACCTTCTAAATAACCTCAAGCCATCGGCCGGGATGACAACGGGGAAGGAAACGAGGGTCTCGATCCCAGGCTTCATGAAGTCACGGGTATTCCAGGTCACGAACGCGGAGACCTTGGCCGATTGGGCAGAACAAAGTATTGCGGCATCGCTTGGAGGAAGCCTTTTAAGAAAAGGAGCAATTGCTTCGGAAGAGGGTTCCGGGGCAATCTCAGGCCCCATGCTTTTCCAGAGCTTCCGGCTTTCCTGAATGAGGTTAGAGAACCTTTTTCCCAATACCCGGTCCGACTCGATTACCACCGTCTCCGAGACAACCATCGTGAGGGCGCCTGCTTCCGCCAGGCGCAGGAGCGCTCCACTGGCTCCTTCGGGAGACAGCAGAGCGGCGATATAGACGCTGGTGTCGAAGAAGATCCGGTGCCGGGGCGCGACCACGTTCTAAGATTTCTGGCGCCGCACCTGTCGCAGATCCTTAAGAAGGTCTTGAAGGGTGACGGAGTCCCTTTTTGCTTGGCTTGAAAATTTCCTGGCGACCGACTCAAACGTGGAGTGTTGAGGGGTCAGCAGGATCGCCTCCCCCACCCGGGCGATCGAAAGGGAGTCGTTCTCGGAAAGCTTCAGCGCTGCCCGGATGTGGGCCGGAATCGTCACCTGCCCCTTGCCTCTTAGCCGTGTTGTCATGAGAGATTCCTCCTAATTTCTAACTATTTAACACTTTCCGACTAAATTATACCTCATCGGCCAAGGGTTTTCAAGAGCCATCCCACCGTAGGGAAATCTTTGGTAGACTGAAGAGCATCATGAAAACAGCAAACGAATCGACCCCTCTGCGCAGGGCGCTGGGGGTCTGGGACGCCACGGCGCTGGTGGTCGGATGCGTGATCGGGGCCGGGATCTTCCGGACCGCCGCCTCGGTGGCGGCCCACCTGCACACGCCCGGCTTGGTGATGGGGGTGTGGCTGGCCGGCGGGGCGATCTCCTTCTGCGGGGCCCTCTGCTACGCGGAGCTGGGGGCCGCCTATCCTAAGACCGGCGGGGATTACGTCTACCTGGACCGGGCCTATGGCCGGACCGTCGGGTTTTTATTCGGCTGGACCAAGCTGTTCACCGAGCGGATCGGAACGATCGCGATCTTGGGTTTTGTCTTCGCCGAATACCTGGGGTCCGTGTGGGGCTTGGGGCCGCTTGCGACCAAAGGGTTGGCCGCCGGGGCGATCGCACTTTTAACCGGGGCCAATCTCATCGGGGTTCATGTCGGCAAGGGGGTGCAGAATCTCCTGACCGTTTTGAAGCTGGCGGCCCTGATGGGGATCATCGCCGCCGGCCTCTTAGCCGGCAAGGCTCAGCCGGAGTTGATCCGGAGCGCCTCCTTCGTCCCGCTGGATGGCAAGACCCTTCCCTCCTTCGGGGTGGCCCTGGTGTTCGTGCTCTGGACTTACGGGGGCTGGACCGAGTCCTCCTACGTGGCCGAGGAGATTCGGGATCCTCATCGGGCCCTGCCCTGGTCGATCCTGCTGGGCTTGAGTGTGGTGACCGGGCTGTATCTGGCGGTCAACTGGGTCTACCTGCTCTACATTCCGTTGGACCAGATGCAGGGCCGGCCCTTAGTGGCGGCGGAAGTCATGAAGGCCGCTGTGGGACCGGCGGGAGCGACGGTCACTTCCTTGATGGTGGCCTGCTCCGCCTTCGGGGCCTTGAACGGCTATATCCTGACCAGCGGGCGGATCCTCCTGGCTGTCGGCCGGGACCACCCCCTCTTCTCCCGGCTGGCGGCGGTCCATCCCCGGTTCGCCACGCCGGCGACCGCTCTGGTGTTCAACGCGACCGCCGCGGCGCTGCTTCTTGGGTTCGGCACCTTTGATCAGATCGTGACCTACTCCACCGTCGTCATCTCCCTCTTCTTCGCGATGGCCGCCTTCAGCGTCATCCTGCTTCGGATCCGGGATCCCCACCGGGCGCGGCCCTACCGGGTCTGGGGCTATCCGGTGACCCCGCTCCTTTTCGTAGCCGCGATGGTCTGGTTCATCGCGGATGTGACCTGGATGCAGCCCAAGGAGGCGCTGTGGGGGTTCGGGCTGCTGGCGCTGGGCCTGCCGGTGTACGGCTGGTCCCGAATGCTGGAGCGCAGGGGGGTGTAGGGTGAAGGGTGGAAGGTGGAGGGGAAGAACGATTTTTTGGGGGGTTGCTTTATTGGTTTTCCCTCCACCCTTGACCCTTGACCCTTCACCCTTCACCCTTCACCCTTCACCCTTCACCCTCGACCCTTCACCTTCATGGGCGGCTCTTCAGGAGGATGAAGAGGAGCATTTCGAGCAGGAGCGCAACGAGATGGTGGCCGAGCAGATCAAAGCCCGGGGCATCCGGGACCGGCGGGTGCTGGAAGCGATGCGGCTGGTCCCCCGGCACGCCTTCGTGCCGATGCGGGTCCGAAATATGGCCTACATGGACGGCCCTTTGCCGATCGGGGAAGGGCAGACGATCTCCCAGCCGTACATGGTGGCCCTGATGACCGAGCTGGCCGAGCTTAAAGACGGGGACAAGGTGCTGGAGATCGGCACCGGCTCCGGCTACCAGGCGGCGATCCTGGCGGAGTTGACCGACCCGGTCTACACGATCGAGATCCTTCCCGGTCTGGCGGCCCGGGCCCGGGAGACGTTGAATCGTCTCGGCTACGAGGGGGTCCAGACCCGGGTGGGGGACGGCTACCTGGGATGGCCAGAGGCGGCTGCCTTCAACGCGATCCTGGTCACCGCCGCCCCAGACCATCTTCCGCAGCCGCTGGTGGACCAGCTAGCCGAGGGAGGAGTGCTGGTGATTCCGGTGGGGCCGGCCTGGGGCATTCAGGAGCTGAAGCGTTTCCGCAAGAGCAAGGGCAGGCTGGTGGAGGAAAAGGTGATCCCGGTCCGGTTCGTCCCCCTGGTTCGCGAATAGAGGGGTGCGGCGTTTTAGAGTAAAATAGAGTGGAAAGGAGAACCGTCTCTCGAGATGGGAAATCCGAACAAACCGCTGCGGGTCCGGGACCCGAGGATCGCGGCGGTGGTCAACCAGAATGGCTGCACCGGCTGCGAGGCCTGCATCACCGTCTGCCCGGTCGACTCCATCGAGCGGGTGCCGGGCCCCGAGCATTCGGGACTGCTCAAACTCGTGGAGATCGATCTGGACCGGTGCATCGGCTGCGGGCTGTGCCCCAAGATCTGCCCCTGGGACACGATCACCATGGAGCCGTACCCGCAGGCGAAGGAGATCGCTCCGCTGGTGACGCTCCGGTCGATCGTGCCGGGCCATCGGGCTGCGGCCCCGGCCGAGGTTTGATCCTTCCGCATCTGGCATGGCTACCTACCTGACCCAAGCCGGTCTGGAGAAGCTTCAGGAGGAGCTCAAGCGGCTCAGAGAGCAGAAACGCAAGCTCTCCCAGGAGGTCGGCACGGCGCGCGAATGGGGAGACCTTCGGGAGAACTCCGAGTATCACGCCGCTAAGGAACGGCTCCAGCAGGTGCTCTCCAAAATCGGCGACCTGGAGTTCAAATTGGCCCATGTCCATCTCGTCGATCCCACCCAGCATGAAAAGGGGGTGGCCACGGTGGGGACCCAAGTGACCGTCAAGGATTTGACCGCCAACCAGCAGGAGGTTTACACGCTGGTTGGTTCGGACGAGTCAGATCCGGCCTCCGGAAAGATTTCGATCCAGTCCCCGTTGGGCAAGGCCTTCTTGGGCCGGAGGGTAAAGGAGAAGGTCACCGTGAATCTGCCGGCCGGCCCCTGTCCCTACCAGATCCTCTCCGTTGAACCGGCTCAATAGCGTTCCATGGACGGCTTGATCCTTCTGGTGGACGGCAACAACCTGTTCGGCGCTCTGATCCGGTCCGACCGAGAGGATCTGGCTCAAGAAGAGCAATTCCTCCAGCGTCTGGAGATGGCGGCGGTTTCAAAGGATTGGGAGGTGACCGTGGTTTTCGATGGGCCAGAGCGGTTTCTCCCCCGGGAGAGCGGTCCGCTGGTGGTCCGGTACGCGAAGGGGAGGACCGCCGACACGCTGATCGAGCAGGCAGTCTATCAGGCCACGGACCGGGCCCGGGTGGTCGTGGTCACGCAGGACCGGGCCGAGGCGAATCTGGCGCTGGGCCTCGGGGCCCGGGTTTGGAACCCGGATCGGCTGTTGGAGGAGCTGGAGCGGTAGAATAGAGGCCATGGCTCCAAGAAGGGGTGGGGTGAAATCAAAGGCGATCGAACGGATTGAAGAACGACAAAGCGTCTTGGAACCGGGCACCCTGCGGTACGAGACGCTGGAGGCGGCCAAACGGTTCAAGAACTCCTGGGTGGAGCTGGGCCGGATGCTCTGGGCTGTTTTCCGCCAGAAGCAGTTTCGGGAATGGGGATACCTGAGCTTCGAGGCCTACTGCTCGAAGGAGGTCGGGATCCGTTCGGCGACCGCCAAGAAGCTGTTGAATTCCTACGGTTTCCTGGAGCGGGAGGAACCGGCTATTCTGGAAAAAATCTCCCAAGAACTGCCTCCGCAGATCCCTTCTCCGGAAGCGGTCAACCTGCTGCGGCTCCTGAAGGCCAAGCCTTCCGTTTCTCAGGAGCGCTATCAGAAGGTCCGGTCCTACGCGCTGGAGCAAGGCAGGGAAATGTCCGATCTGCGCCAGGAGGTCCGGTCGGTCCTGGAATCGGCCCGGCCTGATTCGCCGGAGAGCCAGCAGGCCCGGCATCGGGCCCGGGTCCGGCGGATGATCGGCACCTTGAAGTTGCTGAAGGCCGAGTTGGATGAGTCCGGCGCTGTGCCCCGGCCGCTCCTGGCGCAGATCGGGTTACTGGCGAAGAAGCTCGAGGAGGTGGTGGGGTGACCCCACCACCTCTGTTAGGCGACGTTCCGACGATTAAGAAGGTGCGCCGTCGCCTCGACGAGCGGTACGGAAGGGAAAGCTGGCGTGACCGCTCGTCGTTGCCGGTGGCAAAAACGGAGGTGGTGGGGTGAGGCCGGTTGGCTTAAAGCGGGGATACCGGACTCCTTTTGTCAAGATGGGCCGGGAGTTCGCCGCCTTGAACGCGGTGGATCTGTCGGTCCGATTGATCGATGGGATGCTGGAGAAGAGGGATCTGCCTCAGGAGACGATCCAGCACCTCATCTGGGGGATGGTGGTCCCGGACCCGAACCTCTATTCGATTGCGCGGGAGGCGGTGCTGGGCTCCCGGCTGGATAACCGGGTGGAGGCCTACAGTCTTTCCCGGGCCTGCGCTACTTCCCTGCAGGCGGCGGCCAACGCCGCCTCCTACTATCAGGCTTTTCCCGACGAGCCCTCCGTGACGCTGGTCGGCGGGGCCGAATCCTTCTCCGCCGCCCGCCCCGTCGTGACCGACGCGGCCTCCCGGTTCTTCAAGGCCTGGGCGAGCAAGGCCTCGATGGGGCAGAAGCTCAAACTCCTCCTGCGGACACCGCCGGCCTCTTTTTTCCCGGTGCCTCCCTCCGCCAAGGAATACTCCACCGGTTTGACCATGGGCCAGCACTGCGAGCAGATGGTCAAGGAGTTCAAGATTTCCAGACAGCGCCAGGACCGGTTCGCCCTCGAGTCCCATCGGAAAGCGGCGCAGGCCCGTCCGAAGATTTTCCCTCAGATGATCCCGGTGGCCGGGGTGGCGCGGGACACCCTGATCCGGGAGGAGACCTCGCTGGAGGCGCTGGCAGGGTTGGCCCCCGCCTTCGACCGGTCCGGGGCCGGCACGATCACCGCCGGCAACGCCAGCCCCTTCACCGACGGGGCGGCGGCCCTTCACGTGATTTCCCCAGCGCTGGAATCCCGCGTTCAACCGGACGCCGCCCTGCTGGACTTCGAGTTCGTCGGGGTCGAGCCCAGGGACGGCCTGCTGATGGGGCCCGGCAAGGCGATGCTCAGGATCCTTCAGCGCCAGCGCCTGCGCTGGAGCGACCTGGATTACATCGAGATGCACGAGGCATTCGCCGGCCAGATCCTGTGCAACGTGGAGGCGGTGAGCAACCCCGATTACCGGGCCCGAAAATATGGGGTCTCTTATGACGCCGGCCCGCTGGATGAAAACTGCCTGAATCCCTGGGGCTCCTCAATCGCTTATGGGCACCCCTTCGGCGCCACCGGCGCCCGGATGCTCAACCAGGCGATCGCCTATCTGAAGGAAACTCAAGGCCGGCGGGCCTTGATCGGCATCTGCACCGCCGGAGGCTTGGCCGGCTCCGCCCTCCTTGAACGCCGGTAGGCTCCGGTTCCTCTGGCTCTGGGGCCCGGCGGTCGCGTACACCGCTTTCATCTTTTGGATCTCCTCCGCGCCCCGGCCGGTGCCCGGGATTCAGCTTTTTCCCTGGATCGACAAACTGTATCACGTGGTGGAGTACGGCCCTTTGGGAGCGTTGTGGACCCGGGCCTTTCGCCGAAGCCGACCGGCTCTAGGGATTTCCATCGGGATCGGGGGACTGGATGAGCTGTACCAGCGGTTCATCCCGCCCCGAATCACGAGTGGCTGGGATCTGTTGTTCGATGGGATCGGAGCGGCGGTGGGGATCTGGCTCTACCGCCGGAGGATCTAGGCCGCGAATATGTTTGCCGATCGAACCCGGTGGGAGCTGACCCCCAATCGCCTGACGAAAGCGCTGGAAGAACTGCGGGGGCAGGGAACCCCGGTTCTGGATTTGACAGAGTCAAACCCCACCCATTGCGGGTTCCGTTATCCCGCGGAGCTGGTGTCCGCCCTGGCCGATCCCGACTCTCTGCTGTACGAACCTTCTGCCCAGGGAGATCTCTCGGCTCGCCGGGCGCTGGAGGCCCTTTACGCTTCCAAAGGGGTTTCCGTCGATCCGGGGGAAATCTTCCTGACCGCCTCCACGAGCGAGGCCTACAGCTTCCTGTTTAAACTCCTGTGCAATCCCGGAGACGCGGTGTTGGTTCCCAAACCCAGCTACCCCCTGTTTGAATACCTGGCCGGTTTGGAGGGGGTGGAGCCGGCCGCGTATCCTCTGGTTTACGATTCCCGGTGGCGGATTGATACGGAGGCCCTGTTGGCTCAGGTGACCGACAGAACCCGGGCGATCGCGCTGGTCCATCCCAACAACCCCACCGGTTCCTGTGTGACAAAACCGGAGCTCCAGGAGATCCGGACCCTCTGCCAGCGGCGGGGGCTGGCCCTGATCGCCGACGAGGTGTTCGCCGAGTACCTGTTCGAGGAGGATCCGCAGATTCCCTCCACCCTCGTCGGACCCGGAGGGGTCCTCGTTTTCGGGCTGGGCGGCCTGTCCAAATTCATGGGGCTGCCTCAGATGAAGCTGGGGTGGATCTCCGTTTCGGGTCCGAAGGAGCAAGTGGATCCGGCCTTGGAACGGCTGGAGATGATCGCCGACACCTATCTTTCGGTCAACACGCCGGTCCAACGGGCCCTGCCGGGATGGCTTTCCCGCGCGGCCGGAATCCAGCGGCAGATCCGGGACCGGATTGCCGGCAATCGGTCTTTCCTGGTCCGCTCAGCGGCCCAAACAGGGGGAACCGCCACCTGCCTGGCGGCCGACGGAGGATGGAACGCCGTCTTGAAGATGCCCGCGGTTCGTGACGAAGAGGCGTGGGTCATGAACCGGCTGAGAATCGGACGGGTGCTGGTTTATCCGGGCTACTTCTTCGATTTCCAAGAGACCGGGCATGCCGTGGTGAGCCTGCTGGTTCCGGCTCCTATTTTCCAGGAGGGAGTCCGCCGCCTGCTGGAGGTGGTATAACACGAGTCATGCAAAACCGTTCGTGCTGATCCTGAGCAAAGTCGAAGGGTCGAAGCACGAACATCGCCGTTCACCCTTCGACAAGCTCAGGGTGAACGGGTCAGTTTGCATGAGTCGTGGTATAATTAAAGTGATGGGACAGGGGATTCTTTTTACTTGCTTAACCCTCTGTTTAGGGACGCTGCCCGTCGCTGACAGCTTGGCTTTCCAGCAGGCTTCCGAAAAGCGTTGGCCCCACAGCCGGGAGAAAGGCTCTTATCAGGCCCGCGTGGCAGGCACGGATAATGTTCTCTGGAACGTTTCTTGGGAGACCCAGGTGACCGAGCAGGATGGAAAAACCTGGGTCCGGATCCAGGAGCAGGGCAAGGGGACGCCTTGGAGATATAAAGAGCCGATCCGCTGGGAAAAGCAGATGCTTTTCTCCAGCGAGCCGCTTCTCCGGATCCAATCGGTCAGCGGCTGCCGCTGGACCGCGGCTGGGAAGATATACAGTGACATGGAGCTTCGCCTGGAGCCCGCCGGAGACCGGCTGTTTTATCGGGACGCGGAAGCCGGCCAAAATCCCCAGACTCGCAGTCTGCCTTGGACCTCCCAGACCCTTCCGGATGAACTTCTTTTCCATTGGGCCCGAGCCCTGCCTTTCAATCAGCCGGATTCTTCCGGCAAGAGGGAAGAGGATCTGCTGCTGTTGGTTTCTCCGAGCCGTCTGTTCCGGGTGAGGGCCCGGGTGGGCGGGACCGAGCAGGTCACTACACCGGCGGGCACCTTTTCCTGCTACCGGGTGGATCTGGCGCCTAAGCTGTTCGGTCCGCTGAAGATCCTAGCGCCTAAGATGGCTCTTTGGTGCGCAGCCAAATCGCCCCATTATTGGGTCAAATACCAGGGTCCGATCGGAGGCCCTGGGTCCCCGACTGCGGTGATTGAGCTGGTGGAGTTTAAAGAGGAAGAGCGGTAGGGGCGGGGTGAAGGTCGCCTGCGACTTGTGCCGGCAGGTGGTGGAGGATTCGCTCCTGCAGATCCTTGAGCAAGGCGGCGAGATCCTCTACGTTTGTCCTGAATGCTACGCCAGAACCCAGGAAGATTCCCCCGACAAACAGGCTTGACAGCCCCTTGCGAGTGTGCGATACTTCCTGCCGGAGTGAGTTATCTTCAGACGTACCCGAGGGACTAGGAAACAAAGCAACGACTAGGACGACCGTCGGTGTGACTCCAACTGGCGGTCGTTGTTGTTTGCTTCGACCACGGTGTGACGATCGAAGAAACAAACTAAGGAGGTTTCAAGTTAGGATGCCAAAAGGAACAGTGAAGTGGTTCAGCGATCAGAAAGGCTACGGGTTCATCACCCCGGAGAATGGTAAGGACGTGTTCGTCCATTACAGCGCGATCCTTGGAGATGGTTTCAAGACCCTTCGCGAAGGCGAGGCGGTCGAGTTCGAGATCACCCGTGGTCCCAAGGGGGAGCAGGCGGCCAACGTCAAGCGGTTGTCCCCAGCAGCATAAAAGCCGAATCTGATTAGGCCTGAACCGCGGCCCCCCGCGATTTGTTTCGCTTCGCGAACCAAATCGAAACTTGGGGGGCCGTTGATTTTCAGACGGGAAGATGGTAAGATAGAGTTGTTTAGGGGGAATTTGATGTCAAGAGCGCATTCCAAAAGCAAGCCCATGTTCTATCGGCCCGCGCGCAGCGGGGGGTGGACCCGGTCCGTCATGGCCCTTTGCATTTGCCATGCCACCGGCCGGTCATGGGCTGAAAGCAAGGAGGAGTGCGGCGTTTAGCGTTTAAGACCCAGTAAGATTCAGACGTTCGAGCCCATGATCGGCAAAACCGACATGGGCTTTTTGTTGCACAGAGGGCGCAGAAGGGAAAAGAGAGCACACAGCATGGGCTTTTTTGTTGCACAGAGGGCACGGAAGGGAAAGAGAGCACACAGAGAAGGAGGGGAACGATGACACCTGTTCAAGCCAATGCGAGGCACCCCACCTTGACCTTACTCAGGGTGAAGCGGGATCCGGTGAAGCTGACGGCACTGCTCTACCTGCGGGAAGCGCTCCAGCGCCAGCGGTACGAGCTCTGCCCCGAATTGATCGGGGTGGCCAAAGAGTTCGGAGCGCAGGAGCGGGAGATTGAAGAACTGCTGGAAGATGCCCGACGTCTGCCCCGTTAAGCAGCCTGATGAAAAAGGCTAGGAAAGGTGCTCTTACGCGGCGACCGCTTCGGCCGGTGCGGGGGAGAGCTTCTGCTGCATCCGTTGAGGACTGGGCAGCTGGATCTTGGAAACCAGGCCCACCGCGGCCAGGATTCGGATCGTCAAGTAGGTCAGATCCATCTCCCACCATTTCAGGCCATGGGCGGCGGACCGAAGGAAAGCGTGATGGTTATTGTGCCAGCCCTCTCCGTAGCTAAGCAGGGCCACCCACCAGTTGTTGGTGGAGCGGTCTGCGTTCGCCCAGGTCCGATAGCCCCAGGTGTGGGCGGCGGAATTGACCAGCCACGTGCAGTGCCACATGAAGACGGTCCGCAGGAAGATGCCCCAGAAGACAAAGGGCCAGCCGCCCCAGAGATAGAGAAGGATTCCCAGAAGGATCTGATAGAGACCGTGTGTGGCGTTCAGGAACCGATAGACGGGGTCCCGGGCCAGATCCGGAGCGTAGGCCCGGTATCGATCGAAGAGGTCCAGCTCATCGTTGAAAGTGAAAAGCCAGCCCATGTGGGCCCACCAGAACCCTTTCGTGGGGCTGTGAGGATCATTGGGCTGGTCCGATCGGGCGTGGTGAAGCCGGTGAATCGCCACCCATTTGATCGGACCGTTCTGGTACGCCAGGCAGCCGCAGAGAGCCAGGAAATACTCCAGCGGCTTCCAGAGCTGAAACGAGCGGTGGGTCAACAGCCGGTGGTAGCAAAGGCAGATCCCCAGCCCCCCCGTCAGCCACTGGAGTCCGAAGAAAACCCAGAAGGCGCTCCAACTGAAGGTAAAGATTGCCCCTAGGGCGGCCAAATGGATCAGGGTGAAGCCCACGACACTATTCCATTTGATCTGCACTTTGTCCAAAACGGCGGCGTCCATGACGTTCCACCATAGCACCTTCAAGACGGAGCGTCAATACAAAATCCATACACGACTCATGCAAAACCGTTCGTGCTGATCCTGAGCCCTTCGGCAAGGCCGTTCCCCTTCGACAAGCTCAGGGTGAACGGCCTTGCCGAAGGGCTCAGGGTGAACGGCTCAGATTGCATGACTCGTGATCCATACAAAATCCAGGCAGGTGGAGCGGGCGCGCTTGATTTATGCCCGACGGCCGGCTATACTTGAATCCGGTGGCTCCCGAGAGCGATTTTCGGCTGTAAAGGCAAACCCAATCGCTGGCCTAAACTGTCCGCCATAAGACGTTGGCGGATCCGCCAAAGCGATGTGGCGGAAAGGAGGGCTTCAGAATGGCTGCAGGGTTGACAGTCGAAAAGGTGTGGGCGGTTTTTCTGCTCCTTGTGAATTCCGCGGTTCATCCGCCGGCGGAAATGAAACCGGCGGTTTCTTCCCCACCATCCGACTCCGCGTTTTTTGAGGAGTCTATCGGGGGGCGAAAATCCCTCCCGGCCCGGCCGGCCGAGGGAGTTTCAGAACGAGCCTTTCGGGAAATCCAGGCGCATTTGGCGTTGAGCCGGTCCGCCTGAAGTAAACTAAAGGTCACTGGGCTAGGGTAAGACCCATACGGAATTCCGTTTCCAAACTCCGTCTCCGATGGCGGGAGCTGACGGTCATCGCCCTGGCGATGACCCTGGCCTGGGGAATCCGCGGACAGCACGGTCATGAGCGGGGGTCCGCCATCGCCGGAGCGATGGCTGGCTTAAGCATCGCCGCGGTGACCGGAGGCCCCCGCTGGATCGGGGCGGCGGTGATCGGATCCTTAAGTTTTGCCATCGGCGGCTCTTTAAGCTACGGCCGCTTCGTCTCCACGGCCTACCAAGGCTCCTTCGAAGCGATCCTTTCTCTGGGAATCATCGGGTTCGTCTGGGGCGGATTAGGGGCTCTCGGGTTGGGGTTGGGCTTAACCCTTCCCAAGTACCGACTCTGGGAAAGAGGGGCCGTCGCCGGAGGGTTGTTCGGGGTCTGGTTCCTGGTAGACCGGCTCCTCTGGAGCCAGCTCAACGGGCCCGAGGATTTGGCGACCCGTCAATGGATGGCGGTCACCCTGCTGGGCTGCTGGGCCCTTCTGTGCGCCTATGTCGGGGTATGGCGCGCAGACCGGACCTCCTTGAAGTTAGCGATTGCCGGCGCAATTGGATTTGGGATCGGATTCCCGATCGCCGCCTGGGTGCAGGGGATCGGCGCCAGCTTAGGGGGACCGATCGACTGGTGGAAGGTGGCCGAGCATCTGATCGGATTCTTCGGAGGCATCTCTCTGGGAGTGGCGGTCTTTCGATTAGAGCCGACCTGGACTCTGCCGCTGGCGGTTCGGCCGATGGAGCGATGGCTGGCGGTGGTTTGGCTGCTGTGGGTCCTGCCGGTCTGGCTGATCGCCAACAACCTGGACTTCTGGATTGTGGAACGGGCGGTGGTTCCAGTCTGGGTGGGTAAAGTGGTAGGAAGGATCCTGCTTTTGCTTCTAGGCGGTTTGGCCGTTTGGGGCTGGCTGGAGATTCGCCGAGGGGGCCTATTCATCACCTCTTGGTTGCCTCATCAACTCAAACAGATGTTCCTTTTCTTCCTCTGGATCACCACCTTCATTTCCTGCTTAAAGACGCTGGTTCGAGGTTCCTGGACTTTCACGCCGGCCGCCTTCCTCCTGCTGGCGGCATTAATTACCTGGCTGCTTCGCCCGGACTCCCACAAGGTCTAGATCTAAACTTAGAGTTACTACTAATTTTTTCTCACCCCTTGTCATTTCCTGCCCAGATAAGATATATTTAAGATTGATGAAAATCAATTAACCATAATTATTAAAAATGAGGAAAGTTGAAGTATGGCATCCGAAATTTTAACCGTAGGGCAAGTTGCGGAACTTCTCCATTTGCATCCGATGACCGTTTACCGTCTGGCCAAAGAGGGCAAACTCCCTGGTTTCAAGGTGGGGGGCCGCTGGCGGTTTGACCGGGGAGCGATGGAGATCTGGATGGTGGACCGGGCTCAAGTGGCCAAGCTGGAGGGGGAGATCCGCCGATTGAAGTCATCAGGAGAAACTCATGGATAAAACGAGGATTTTGCTGGTGGATGATGAGCCGGACCTGGTTCAACTGGTCGCATTGAGGCTGCAGGCGGCCGGGTACGCGGTGACCGCCGCTTACGACGGCCAGCAGGGGCTGGATCAGGCGAAGAAATCGCGGCCGGATCTGATCATTTTGGATTTGATGCTGCCTAAAATGGACGGGTACAAAATCTGCCGCCTGTTGAAGTTTGATGAGCGATACAAATCGGTCCCCATCCTGATCTTCACCGCCAGGGCCCAGGCGGAGGATGTTAAGCTGGCGATGGACTGTGGAGCCGACGCTTACTTAACCAAACCGTTTGAAGCCCCCGTTCTTCTGGGAAAGCTCGCCGAGCTGCTCCAGAAGGCGAAGGCGGGGGAAAGAAAGGAGTGATTCCGATGGAACAGTCCACACTGCTGTTGGTGGATGATGAGGCGGACCTCTTGGATTCCCTTAAAACCGATTTGGAGATACAGGGATACCGGGTGCTGACCGCTTTAGACGGAACCATTGCCTTGGAGAGCGCCCGGAGCCAACAGCCGGACCTGATTCTTTTGGACTTGATGCTGCCCCGGCTGGATGGGTACCATGTGCTTAAGCTTTTGAAGTCGGATGAGCGATACCGGAAGATCCCGGTGCTGGTGATCACCGCCCGGGCTGACGCGCAGGATCTGATGCTGGCTTTGGAATGCGGAGCCGACGGATGCCTGGTCAAACCGATTCAGCGAGAGGCCTTGCTGGAACGGATCCGGGCTCTGGTGAGTCCTCCCAGCGGAGAGGGAGCCGCTCTGTGAGAGGCCGTTCTCAGACGCTGGACCAATGGCTTAACCGCCTGGAGACCCAGCTTCAGCTGGACCGCCTGATGGTGGGATGCTGCCAAGCGCTGCTGGAGTTCAGCGGCGCCGACCGCTGCTCGATCATGGTGCTGGACAATAAGTCAGAAGAACTGGTGGTCCGCTGGGCGCAGGGCAGCCGGGTCAAGCCGCGGAACCTCCAGCCGAACCTGAAATTCCGAGTGGGCGAAGGGCTTTGCGGCTGGGTGGCCCGTTCCCAGAAGGCCTTCTGCACGGTCGACGCCACCAAGGAGCCCCGCTTCCTTCCGTTTCGTGAGAAAGAAGCCGCGCGGCTGCGTCCGGTCCGGGCGATCTGCTGTCTGCCTCTGGTGCTGGAAGGCCGCACGGTCGGGGTCGTCAACCTGTCCAGTCTTTCCTCCTCCAAAAAGTTCCGCCGCGTTCAGGGATCGGAAGTCCACCGCTTTCTGAACCGTCTGGGCCGCGTGATCGGGCAGGCGACCCTCCTGCATGAGATGGAGGCCTCCTCCCGGCGTTTCAGAGCGATGGCCAAGGCGACTTCCCAGACCGTGGCGCAGGTCAGCCACGAGGTGCGCACCCCTTTGTCCTTGATCACCGAAGGGACCCAGCAGCTGCTCGACGGCTTAGTCGGAGAGCTCACCCCGCCGCTTCAAGAGCGCGTGCTGTTCATCAAGCATCAGGCGGACCGAATGCTCCAGTTGGTGACCGAGCTGCTGGACATCTCCCGGATTGAGGCGGGCCGTCTGGTTCCTCACCGGCAGCCGATGAAGCTGGATTCGGTGATCGAGGAGGTCCGCCGCAGCTACGAGCCGCTGGTAGCTCCCCGGCGGCTGACCCTGGAGCTGGATCCGGTTCCGCCGGTTTACGCCGACCGGATGCGGGTGGCGCAGATTCTGGAAAATCTGCTCACCAACGCGGTCAAATTCACGCCGCCCGAGGGGTCGATCACCCTGCGGCTGTCGGCCCGCGGATCCTCCGCTGAATTGGCGGTCTCGGACACCGGGATCGGCATTTCCAAAGGGGAACAGCGCCGGCTGTTCGAAAAATTCTTCCAGCCCAAAACGCCGGCCAGCTTCGCCCACCGGGGGACTGGGCTGGGGCTGGCGATCGTCAAAGAGATCGTCCAGCTTCATGGGGGGACGATCCGCGTCTCTTCCGAGCCCAACCGCGGAACCACCTTTATCGTGAGCCTTCCTTTATACACGCCGGCCTTCGCCTTGACGGAGGAGTTCCGGGTGATGCGGGAGCAGGCGGCCCGGGAGGGAGTTTCGCTCGTCTTCCAGCTTCTGAGGAACGGCTCGATCGATCGGCCGGAGGTGGTGGATCTTTTGCGCCGGCATCTGGCCCGGGAGGACCGGGTGTTGGTGAATCCTCAGGGGGGTGGGCTGGCGATCCTTTCCGTCTGCGATCCGGCCGGCTCCCAGGCTCTGCGCCGCCGGCTGGAGGATCTGCTGGCCTCCAAACCGGAGTGGGTGGATCTGAAGAATCTGCGCTGGAGCTCGGTGCTGGTTCCCCAGGAGAGCTCGGAGCTGGCCGGCGTGATACAGATGGCCCACCAGCGATGAAGAAAATCTTGATTGTGGAGGATGAGCCGGATTTAGCGAAGCTCATGCAGATGAGGCTGGCCTCCGCCGGTTATGAAACGTGCGTCGCGCCTGACGCTCTCGTGGCGGTGGAAGCGGCCCACCGGTTTGGGCCGAACCTGATTCTTCTGGATCTGATGCTCCCGGCCGGCGGCGGCCTGGGGGTCCTCAACGGCCTGAAGGCCTCCATCTACACCGCCTCCATCCCGGTCCTGGCGGTGACCGCCATCCCCCGCAACACCTTCGCGGACGAGAAGTTGCTTTTGGACAAGATCGACCAGATAGGTCTGGCTGGATACCTGCAGAAGCCTTTTGATCCCAAGGCGCTGTTGTCGGAGATTGAGCGCCTTTTATCGGGGTCGGAGCGCCGCGGCCCTTCGGGAAACGAAACCAAAGAGTGAGGTGAGACCATGAAGACGGTTCTGATCATCGATGACGAGCCCGACGTCAGGGCCCTGTTGAACGTGCGGCTGACCGCCAACGGGATGAAGATCCTGGAAGCCCCCGACGGGCCCTCCGGCATCGCCCTGGCCAAAGAACAGCGACCGGATTTGATCCTGCTGGACATCATGATGCCGACGATGGACGGGGTGGAGACGTTTCACGCCCTCAAGAAAGATCCCCAAACTCAGAAGATCCCGGTCATCTTTTTGACCGTCCTGGCCCAGAACATCGAGCTGACCAAGCACAACCTGGGGGTGGGGGACAGCTACGCGATCTTAAGCAAGCCCTATCATCCGCAGGAGCTGATCGGAGAGATCCGCCGGGCGCTGGGAGAAGAGTCCCCATGACGGAAGCGGTCCGGCGTCCTGAAGAGGAGCTGGTCGAAGAAGGGCTGATCACCGCCGAGCAGCTGCGGCAGGCTCAGGCGGAGGCGGTCCGGTCCGGACAGACGGTCCGGCAGGCGCTGGTCCGGTTGAAATGGATCGATCCGGGCACCCTGGCCCAATGGCTGAGCCGCTTCTTGGGGATCCCGCGGGTGGAGCTGGGCTCCTACCTGGTCGACGCCCAGGTACTGGAGGCCCTGCCGGAAGCGCTGGCCCGGAAGCACCGGGTGATCCCCTTGTTCAAGCTGGGCCAGACCCTGACGGTGGCCACCGCGGATCCGATGAACCTGGCGGCCTTGGATGAGCTGCGCCTGCGCACCCACATAACCATCGACCCGGTGGTGGCCACGGAGGAGGAGATCCTCCAGGCGATCGAAGAGTATTACGGGGCCAAGGGGCATCTCGAGGAGCTGGTCACCGATCTGACCCAGGAGAAGCTGGGCCTGAAGGCCGGCCAGGCCCCCGAGCTCAAGCGTCTTCAGGGGCTGGTCACCGAGCCGCCGGTGATTCGGCTGGTGAACCTGCTCTTAAGCGACGCGATCCGGGCCCGCGCTTCCGACATCCATTTGGAGCCGGAGAAGGAGATCTTCCGGGTCCGGTTCCGGGTGGACGGGATCCTGAGGGAGGCGACCACCTTGCCTAAACACTTAGAGCCGGCGGTGGTTTCCCGGGTCAAGATCCTGGCCAATCTCGACATCGCGGAACGGCGCAGGCCCCAGGATGGGCGGTTCCGGGTGGCGATGGAGGGGCACGAGGTGGACCTGCGGATCTCGGTGATGCCCTGCATCGATGGAGAGGCGGTGGTCTTAAGACTGCTGGACACTCAGGGCCTGAGGGTGGGGTTGGAGGAGCTGGGGATGGAGCCGGAGCTGTTTTCCAGGTATCAGGCCCTCTTGAAGCGCAGCTGGGGGATTCTCCTGGTGACCGGCCCCACCGGCTCTGGCAAGACCACGACCCTGTACGCTTCCCTGGCCGGCCTGAACGCGGTGGAGCAAAACATCGTCACCCTTGAAGATCCGGTCGAATACCGGTTGGACGGCATTCGGCAGATCCCAATCAACCCGGCGGTGGGGCTGACCTTCGCCACGGGACTGCGCTCTATCTTACGGCAGGATCCCAACGTGATCATGGTCGGAGAGATCCGGGACCAGGAGACTGCCGAAATGGCTATTCAGGCGGCCTTGACCGGGCACCTGGTCTTTTCCACCCTACACACCAACGACGCCCCCACGGCGATCACCCGCCTGCTGGACATGGGGATCGAGCCGTTCCTGGTGGCCTCCAGTTTGATCGGGGTGGCGGCTCAGCGGCTGGTCCGGGTGATCTGCCCGGACTGCAAAGAGCCGGATCGGTCGGCGCCTGACGCCGGTTTTTTTAAAGGAAGGGGCTGCCGCAGGTGCGAGATGACCGGTTTCCGGGGCCGGATCGGGATCTTCGAGCTGATGGGTTTGGATGAGCAGATCAACCGTTTGACCCTGGCGAAAGGATCGGCGGCGCAGATCAAGGAGGCCGCGATCCAAAAAGGGATGCGGACCCTGCGGGAAGACGGGCTGGCTAAGGCGGCTTCCGGCGTCACCACGATCGATGAGGTGATGCGGGTGATCCAAGAACAGTGAATCCACGACTCATGCAAAACCGTTCGTGCTGATCCTGAGCAAAGTCGAAGGGTCGAAGCACGAAATGCCTCTTCACCCTTCGACAGGCTCAGGGTGAACGGCTCAGATTGCATGACTCGTGTGAATCGTGAATAGTGGATAGTGAATCGTTATGAAAGTGCAGAGCTACAAAGAGCTGGAGGTTTGGAAGAAGGGGGTTGACATTGTGGGCCGTCGAAGGCATATTTCGGACGCTGAACTTGTCAAGCTAAACGAACATCTGGATCATGAAAGCCGAATGCTGATGAATTTGATCAAGCGGTTGCGGAGATGACGATCCACGATTCACGATCCACGATGGACAGTCTTTAGATGCCCGCGTTCGCCTACCAGGCCAGAGATCAACAGGGGCGCCTCGTTCGGGGAATCTTGGAAGCGAAAAACCCCGTTTCTTTGGCGGAGCATCTGCGGCGGATGGGCTACCTGGTCAGCCGGATGGATCCGGTGTCGGTCTCCGCTCAGAAGATTTTGAATCTTCGATGGGGCCGGGCGGTCAGTCCGGAAGGGCTTCTTTTGGCGGTGATCCAGCTGGCTAACTTAGTCGAGGCGGGCGTCCCGTTGATCGCCAGCCTCCAGTCGGTCGCTTCGCAGGCGGGGAGTCCCTCTTTACGGGAGGCGCTGGAAGCGGTTTGCCGGGAGGTGGAGGGGGGAACGCCGTTTTCTCAGGCCTTAAGCCATCAGCCCCCTGTTTTTCCCAAGCTGATGGTCAGTCTGGTTTCCGTGGGAGAGGCCAGCGGCCATCTCGATGCGGTCCTGGCCCGGTTCGCCAGCTTTCTGGAGAAGGACTTGGCGTTGACCCGGGCGGTCCGGGGGGCTCTGCTTTATCCCGCTCTTTTGTTGACGGCGGCGGCCGGGCTGGTCCTGTTCGTTGTCACCTTCGTGGTCCCGCAGTTCGCCTCCCTGTTCGCCCGGGCCGGGATCGGGCTGCCTACACCGACTCGGATCCTGCAGGCGATCGGGGAAGCGATCCGGACCCGATGGTTGCTTTTGCTGGGATTAGTCGGGGTGGCGCTGGGGGGCATCGGGTGGGCTCTGAGAATTCCCGCGGTCCGTTTCCGGATCGATCAGGGGCTCCTGAAACTTCCGGTGATAGGCCCTTCCATCCATCAGGCGGTGGTGGCCCGGTTCGCCCGAACGCTGGCCACCCTGGTCTCCAGTGGTGTTCCAATCGTCGGCGCCCTTGAAACGGCCGAAGGAGTGGTGGAGAATCAGGTGATCGTTCAGGAGCTGCGGCGGGTCCGGACCGCCGTGGTGCAGGGGGAACGGATCGCCGCCACCTTGGCGGTCAGCGGGGTCTTTCATCCGGATGCCATTCAGATGATCCGGGTGGGGGAAGAGGCCGGCCGGCTGGACGCGATGCTGGAGAAGATTGCCGACTTCTATGAGCTCCAGGTCAACTATCGATTGAGGCAGATGACCACCCTGCTGGAGCCGATTCTGCTGGTGGCCATGGGCGGGGTGGTGGCGTTCATCATGGCCTCTTTACTGCTTCCGATGTTTGACATGGTGAAGGTTCTTCAGCGAGGAGGATTTCGGTGAAAAGGAGAAAGGGTTTCACCTTGGTGGAACTAATCATTGTGATCGCCGTCATCGCGATTCTTTTGGGGATCGCCCTGCCGCGCCTTCGGGGCATGATCGACGAAGGCAACACCGCCAAGGCAGCGGCGGAACTGCGGGCGCTTCAGGCGGCGGTGGAGTCCTATTACATCCATAACTCCAAGACCTATCCGGCCGACGGCAGCGCCACCTGGCAATCGGCCCTGACTGCCGCCAGCACCAGACCCAAGCTGATCGGCACTGCCTTGAATGACCCGTTCGCCATCTCGGCGACCCAGTACCAGTATGACAAGTCGGCCAACGGCCTTTACTACATCATCTGGTCGGTCGGCGTGGACAACACCGCCGACATCACCGGCATCGACAACACCGGCGCTTTGACCGGCACCGCGGACGACGACATCTATGTTTCCAACGGCATCTCCGGCACTGGAGGCTTTTAGAGTCGGCTCTAAAAAAGCCGGCTTTTGGGTTAAACTTCGCCAACACTCGCCATTCCTCTTTGTTTTTAGCCAATAGTGTCAAAGTACCCCCTCCATTGACAAGCTTTCCTGCCGCCAGCCATACTTTGAATTGGAATGAGAGAGAAATCGTACTTGACTGTGGAAGAGGTGGCGGATCGCTTCGGAGTCAATCCGACGACGGTCTACCGGATGGTCCAGACCGGCAAGCTGCCCGGCTTCAAGCTGGGAGGCCAATGGCGTTTCAGCGAAGAGGCGCTGGAGAAGTGGGTGGGTGACCGGGGGAACGTTCAGGAGCAGTTGGAGGCCAAGGGCCGCTTGCTGGAGGAGGCCCATCGGCGCCTTCAGGAGCTCTCCCGGCTGAAGGATGAGTTCGTGGCCAGTGTCAACCATGAGCTCCGGACCCCCTTGACAGTCGTCAAGGAGGGAGTCAGTCTCCTGACCGATGAAGTTTTAGGCCCGCTCAATGAGAAGCAGAAGGACTTTCTCGGGACGGTCCATCAAAACATCCAACGCTTGGAAGCGCTCATCTGGGATCTGCTGGATCTCTCGAAGATCGAGGCTGGGCGGCTGCCTCTGTTTAAGACCCGGGTGCCGTTGCGGGACCTGCTGGAGAAGGCGCTTTCAAGCTACAAGAAGATCGCCAAGAACCGGACCCTTCAGTTGAAAATCGAAGAGGTCCCGGACGTCTTCGCGGATCCTAACCGAGTCCTTCAGGTGATCGGCAACCTCTTTTCCAACGCGGTGAAGTTTACGCGGGAAGATGGAAGGATCACGCTGGCGGCCCAAAAGTCCAATGGGATGGTGGCGCTCTCCGTCCAGGATGACGGCCTGGGGATCGCCCCGGAGGATTTGCCTAAACTTTTCCAGAAGTTTTCTCAATTGGGAAAAGAGATGACAGTCCGCCGGGGGACCGGCTTGGGGCTGGCTCTCTGCAAACAGCTGGTGGAGATGCATCAAGGAACCATCGGAGTCCATTCAGCGCCCGGAAAGGGATCCACCTTTACCTTTACCCTGCCGGTCTATTCCCCCCGGTTCGCTTTGGAAGAGACCTTTGGAAGGCTGCTGAAGTCGGCCGGGTCGGACAAGGCAGTCAGTCTGCTGACGATCGACTGCAGCGCTTTTCTAGAAGAGAAAGAGATCGGGTTGCCCGACTCGATGGCTCGGGTCCCAAAGGTGGCTGAGTTTGTGCAGGCGTATGTTCATCAAGGGGACGCGGTCTTGAGCGTAGAGCCCCGCTGGGTGGTGATTCTGGCTCCCGTGGACTCCGAGGGAGCGCAAGCCCTGCGAAATCGGCTGGAAGAGCTGTTGAACGACTGGCGCGAGCTGGTTCGGGAAGAGAAGCCGCATCAGCGGCTCTCGCTAGGGATAGCGACCTATCCGGAAGATGGCCCGGAGGCGCTGGCACTTTTTGCCAAGGCGACAGGAGCTTCTTTAAATAGCTTTTCATTCCTCACCGCAATCCGCTAATCTATAGATCCATGGTCCCAAAGCGGTCCTCCGGGTTCACCCCATTAGACAGGCAAAGCCGCCGTCTAACGGGGTTCACCTTAATCGAGGTGATGATCGCGATCCTGCTTATTGTCGGGGCGGTGGCCTCCGCCGCCTTCATGATGGGACGGGGGATGTTCGCGGCCACCGACACCGAAACTCTTCAACAGGGGATCGCCCTGGCCCAGGAGAAGATGGAAAATCTTCGGGGCACCGCTTTCGCCTCCATCGCCAGCGAATCCCGCGCTCCAATTGGCGGTTGGACCGGTTTCGAGCGGCAGGTCGCGGTTTCCCAACCGGCCGGCACCAACAGCGACTTCAAGCAGGTGGGGGTGACCGTCTACTGGAGCACCGTGGAAGGAGAACTCTCCACCTCGCTGACCACCTACGTCGCCAATGTCATCAATAACTAACAAACCGGTTGAAAGTTTAAAGTTTAAAGTCTCAAATTTTCGGTTTAACTTCCAACCTTCAACCTTAAACTTGCGACTAGCGTTGCGAATGAGGGGGGTTACCTTGGTTGAGCTGATCATCACGCTGCTGCTGTTCGCCGCGCTCATGACGGCAATCGCGATGGGACTCAATCCCCTCCTGCTGGCTTGGTCGAGCCACCAGGACCGGATGGAGCTTCAGCGGGAAACACAGCACGGGCTGGAGCGGGCGATCCGGGACCTGCGGGGGGCGACCGCTCTTCAGAACGACGCCAACCACGCGATCCGCTACACCCTCCGGGAAAGCGGGGTGAGCAACTCCTACATCCTTTACTTGTACAACGCCTCGGACGTTTGGCCGCCGGCCTACAACCAAGCGACCTATCAACTGCGCAAGATCAGCTTGACCGGCGGGATCAACGGAACCTTTACCTACGGAAGCGGCACCCTCTTGATGCGGGATATCCGGCCCCCCGCGAACTCGGACCTGTCGGTCAGCAGTAAAGTGGCCACCCTGGACCTATCGCTGACGCGCTTTGATGAGACCTTTCGGCTGGTCGAACGGGTGAAGCGAAGAAATTGAAGACGCGTCCGCGGGGATCCATCCTGGTGATGACGATGGCGCTGGCGATCCTGCTGGTGAGCCTGGTGGGGGGGTTCCTTTTCGCCACGGGTGTTTTCATCTCCAACAGCGGCTGGGAGGAGACCGACATGAAAACCTTCTGGCTGGCGGAGGCCGGTCTCCAGAAGGGGATCTGGAATTTAAAGACCCCAACCGGCTCCGGCGGGCAGGGGGAGAACTGGACCACCGCCGGCACGACGGAAAATTTGAGCGGCGGCAGCTACACCCTGGTAGTGGCCCGATACGATTTCGCTCTGGCGGCCAACGGGGCGACCGCTTCGGCCTCTTCGTCCGGAGGGGGAACGGTGCCTGGCAACGCCATCGATGGAAACGACGGAACTTACTGGGAATCTGGGGGAAACCCCAGCAACAGCAACCCTCAAGACCTAATCATCCAGTTCCCTTACACGCTCACGATCAACAAGGTCCGGTTCCTGGCCCCCACCGCCAGCACACGGCCTCGGGACTACGAATGGGCCGTTTCCACGGATGGCAGCAGCTACACGACGGTGGTGACGGTGAGCAACAACAATGTCACTGATCGGACCGATACTTTTTCCGCCCAGTCCAATGTGAATTACCTGCGACTGCGCACGACGCAAGACGGCCAGAACAATCCGCAGCGAGTAAGGGTCTCCACTCTGGAGGCGATTGGGAGTAAAATCACCTCAGCCGGGACGGTCACCGCCACCGGGCAGAATTACACCCGGACCGTGATCCAAACGGTGGTGACGGACGACGGATCGCCGCAGAACCAGGTGGCCTACTACGAGCCGGATTGGGTAGAGCAGTAGAAGAGCATATCCCTACGATGAAGCCTAGACGGATTATAGGGTTGGATTTAGGCCATGCCGCCTATAAGCTGGCGGTCGTCGAGCCGCGGGACGCCCAGGCGGTCCTGGTCGATCTGCGGTGGCAGGATCTCCCTCCCCAGGCGGACCCGAACGCCCGCCGTGCCGCTTTGAAGAAACTGCTGGAAGGGATTCCGGTTTCAAAGTCCACCGGTGTGGTCAGCATCGTGGACGACCCGTACGGCTGCCTTCAGCAGGTGACGGTTCCTGCCATGACCGGCGCGGAGTTAGCCGAAGCGATCCGGTGGGAGCTTCAGCGCTATCTGGCGGTCCCCCCGGAAGAGACCGTTGCCGATTACCAGCTCCTGGAGGAGATCGAGGAAGCCGGATCCAAGAGACTCAAGCTCCTGGCCGCCGCTCTGCCGACGGCGGCGATCCGGAATCAGCTGGCCTTTCTGGCGGCCGAAGAGATCCGCCCCTTCCGGCTGGTTCCGCCGGCCGCGGCGGTGGTCGCCTGGTGGGCTCACACCGGTGGAGCTTCCATGGAGATCCCTCAAGCCATTCTTTCCGTCGGTCAAAAGTCCTCGGAATTTCTGGTGGTGCAGGGCAAGAGGCTCCTGTTCGCGCGCAAGATCCCGGTGGCTGGAGGAGATGTGACCCACGGAATGACCGGAGTCCTGATGACGGCGCAGGGGCAGGTGGGCCTCTCCGAAGCGGAGGCCGAACAGGTCAAGCGGGAAGCGGGGATCCCGGGGACCAACGCCCCGGAGGCGGTCATCAAAGGAATCTCCGGCATGCAGCTTTTGTCTCTCATCCGGGGGAGCCTGGAGCGGCTGGCGGCGGAGGTGGAACGTTCTTTGGCCTTCTACGGGGAATCGGTGGCCGGCCCTCCGGTTTCGGAGCTGATCTTGATTGGAGGAGGAGCGCACTTGAAAGGACTGCCGGAATGGCTTCAGGAGCGGTTGAGGGTCCGGGTTTCGGTGCCGGGGCCGTTGGCCGACATTCCTCTGGCGCCCGGATTTTCGCCCGGCTCCGTCGCCGGGAAAGAGTTGAGCCTGATTCCGGCCCTGGGAGCGGCTTTAGGAGGGCAGGCCGGAATCAACCTTTTGCCTTTGGAGATGAAGGAAGCGGCTCGGCTTCAGGTCCGGCGTTCTCTCTTCACCGGAGCCGTGACGGCGATCCTGCTGGGAGCCGCGCTTCTTCGGGTCGGAATGGGAATTACCCGGCAGGTTCTGGAGACCCAGATTGCCGCTTTTCGTCTGGAGAAAGAGGCGATCGTGCCGGAGATGGCCCGGGCGAGGGTGGCCTTGGAGGTCCAGCAGAGGCAAAAACAGGAACCGCCCTGGGAGGAGATGTTCCGGCAGATGAGTTTAGCCCTTCCCCGGGAAGCCTATCTGACTGCCTTCAGCGTCGAGGAGCGCCGGATGACGCTTCGGGGGCGGGTCCGGGATCTGGGCCGTGCCACCGATCTGGTCTTGGCCGGCTTCATCCGGAGCTTAAACGAGGGGGTTTTCACCGAGGCTCAGTTAGTCTCCAGCCGGCAGGATGAGACCGGTTCCCGGGAGGCGGAGTTTGAAATTCGATGCTCCTTAAAATAAAAGAGCGGTCTCCTCGAGTTTTTTGGAGCGGTGTTGCGGCCTCCGGGCTCATTCTCCTTTGGGGGATCTATGGGCCTGCCTTGGCCGCGATCCGGAAAGCCGGCCTGGAGCGGGATCGACTTCACCGGGAGCTGATCCAATACCGGGGGATCATCGATCCTCTGCGCCGGGGGGAACTGCCCACACTTCCCGAGGCCGGGGACGTTTCGACGGTTCTGGAGGAGCTCAACCGCCTGGCCCGCCAGCAGCAGATTCGATTTCTGGAGGTGTCCCCCGGCGTTCTACGTCCCGGCGATCCCAAAGAAATGATGATTCTCCCGGTCGACCTGCAGCTGCAGGGAGAGTACCGAACCCTGGCGGAATTCCTCGGCCGGCTTTCCCAAACCCCTGCTTTGGGGGCGGTGACGGTGCGCCGGTTGAGCATCGACCGGGAGGAACGGTTCCTTCCCCGGCTGAAAGCCAGGCTGTCGCTGGAGATTTTCTTAAGCGGGGTAGGGCGTGAATCCTAAACAGAAACAACTGCTCGCCGCGGTGTTGGGAGCGGCGGTGATCTTGGTTTGGATCCGGGCCTTGGGCGGCCGGCCTGCCCGTCGAGCTTCCTCAATCCTGCCGGCGGCCCAGACCGCGCCCCAAGAACCCGTGGTTTCTCCCCGCCAGACCCCCTCCGCCGACTGGGGAGAGAATCCTTTCATGGCTAATCGCCAGCCGGCCGCTTCCGGTTCCGCCTCGGCCGCAGAGATGGAGAGCGACCTGGTGCTCAACGGAATCCTCTGGGATTCGAAGAACCCCTCCGCCGTGGTCAACAATCAGGTGGTCGGAGTGGGGGACCCCCTGGGTCCCTGGAAGGTGGTGGAGATCCTCAAGGATCGGGTCATCCTCTCCGACGGCGCTTCCACTCAAACTCTTACCGTCGACTAAGAGCCCCTTTAACTGCAGCCAGAGGTGGCCCCGCAGTTGAAGCATTTGTAGCAGCTGCCGGAGCGAACCATCATCGATCCGCAGTCCGGGCAGGGCGGGGCGTCCACCTGGCCCACGAAGGAATGGCTTTCGGTGGTGTGCCGGTTCGGCCCCAGATTGGAGCCGGTGCCGGCAGTCGGGGTCGGCTGGGTGACGTCGGCCTGATTGGCCGCCAGGTCGGTCACCGTGGAGGGAGGGGTCGGCTGTTTGTCGGCCGGCAGGAATTTCAGCGCCATCCAGCGGAAGACGTAGTCCAAGATCGACTGGGCGAACCGGATCTGCGGGTTCGAGGTGATTCCGGCTGGCTCGAACCGCATGTGGCTGAACTTTTTGACCAGCGCCTCCAGCGGCACTCCGTACTGAAGAGCCAGGGAGATCGCGGTGGCGAAAGCGTCCAGCAACCCGGAGATGACAGTCCCTTCCTTGGACATCACGATGAAGATCTCCCCCGGTTTGCCGTCCTCGTAGAGCCCCACCGTCACGTAGCCGTCGTGTCCGGCGATGGAGAATTTGTGGGTGACCGCGTTGCGTTCGTCCGGCAGGTAGTGCCGCCGGGGCCGGTAGGGACCCGGCTCGGCCGCGACCCTCCCGGCCTCCGCTTCGGAAGCTTTCTCCTCGGATCCGCCGCTTTTTCCGGTGGAAAGAGGCTGGACCCGCTTGGAGCCGTCCCGGTAGATGGCGATGGCTTTCACGCCCGCCTTCCAGGCCTCGATGTAGGCCTGCATGATCTCCTCCACCGTGGCGTCCGAGGGGACGTTCACCGTCTTGGAGATCGCTCCACTGATGAACGGCTGGGTCGCTCCCATCATCCGGACGTGGCCCATGTAATGGATCGAACGGGTGCCCTGGGCCGCTTTGAAGGCGCAGTCGAACACGGCCAAGTGCTTGGGGTCCAGGCCCGGGGCCCCCTCGATCGTTTCCTCTTTGTCCAGGTAATCGCAGATTGCTTTGATCTGAGCGTCGGAGTAGCCGAGCTTCTTCAAAGCGCGCGGGACCGTGTTGTTGACGATTTTCATCAAGCCCCCGCCCACCAGCTTCTTGTACTTGATCAGCGCGATGTCCGGCTCCACCCCGGTCGTGTCGCAGTCCATCATGAAGCCGATGGTGTTGTGGCTGATGAATCCGTTGGCCAGGTAGGTGACATTCTCCGGTATGGAAAGATCATACGTCGGCTGCTCGCCGCCCTCT
>CAYJTC010000004.1:0-37533 GCA_964372955.1 uncultured Planctomycetia bacterium
CTTCTTCACGGCAGATTTCCCGGACTCGTGGAGTCACGAAGAACGAGGCCAATACGGGGTAGCTTGTCGGCTCTTTACGCAGTCCTGCTTTCAATTGTCGAAGAGATTCCCTGACCGTACCGGGAGTTGGGTTTGGCTTGACTTCAATCCATAGCCACCGCTTTCGGCCAGGCGGGGTAGTCACCTCCACCGCTAAGTCTGCTCGGGCAGCGCCTGCTTTCGGGCCAACCTTCGTCTTTATAACTCTGAAAGAAGGAACGAGCTCCGGCAGTGCCTTGAGCAGATCCGCCTCCAAGGCCGCCTTAGCACGCCCGTTTGATATGTTCACTAAATTAGCTATTTTCTCCATCAATAGAAAGCATACAGTATAGTGAAACCCATGTCAAGGGCTGTTTCCGCTGGGCCAGTCGCTGGAACGAATGTAATATAAGAACTCGTTTCCCAACAAGTAGTTACGGATAAAACCCGGAAGGAGACAATATAAAACCACGGCGGGATCCAATTCCCGCCCAAACTGTACGAGAACTCAGGGTGCTGGTGTCTTACCAATTATCATATTACACGAGTCATGCAATCTGAGCCGTTCACCCTGAGCCTGTCGAAGGGTGAAGAGGCATTTCGTGCTTCGACCCTTCGACTTTGCTCAGGATCAGCACGAACGGTTTTGCATGAGTCGTGATATTAATATCAAGCCGCAAGTTAACATGATATGATCGGCGTCTTCAGAGCCGTGGTACACTGTGGGCGATTAGGTGGCCAGCGCTTGCCCGCCGACGCTTTGGTGGCGGGGGAGGGCCAGGATCCCCGCCGTGTGGCGGGACATTCCTGGATAGAAGCGTGAAGGAAGCTGATCGGCCAGATGGGTCGGTTCGCCGCTGAAGCACCAGTCCCGGAACTGCGTGAGGAATTGGGCTAGGGGGCCGCCAGGCTCGTTCTCCGCAGGAATAAGTTGGATCGCGGGGCTAAAGGCCGGCGAGGCGATGTTTGATGGTGGTGCCGCGGACCAGGTAGTAGACGTCCTCGGCGATGTTGGTGGCGTGGTCGGCCACCCGCTCCAGATGGCGGCCGATTAAGATCAGGTCAATGGCCCGAGTGATCGTTTTGGCGTCCTGGCTCATATAGACCAGCAGCTCGTCGTAGATCTGATCGTTCAAAAGGTCCACCTCGTCATCCCGCCGGCAGACCTCCCGGGCCAGCTCAGTGTCCCCATTGACAAAAGCATCCAGGGAATCCTTGAGCATCTGCTGAGCCAGGGTCGCCATCCGGGGGATGTCGATCAAGGGCTTCAGCTGCGGCTCTTCCAGGAGATCCAGCGTCCGCTCGGCCACGTTGACCCCCTGGTCTCCCACCCGCTCCAGATCGTTGACGATCTTGAAAACCATGGCGATCGTCCGCAGGTCCTTGGCCTCCGGCTGGTAGCGGGCCAGCAGGTTCAGGCAGGTTTCCTCCACCTCTACCTCCAGCCGGTTGATCAGCGCGTCCTCTTCGATGACGGCCCGGGCCAGTTTGGGATCCCGGTCCACCAGCGCCTTAACCGCTTTGCCGACCGACTGCTCGGCCATGCCGGCCATGGTCAGAAGACGTTCTTTGAGCTTCCCGAGCTCCTGGTCGAAATGCCTTTCCATTAACCGAATCTCCCCGTGATGTAGGCCTCGGTCCGGGAATCACCCGGATTGGTGAACAGCTTGCCGGTGGGCCCGAACTCCACCAGCTCTCCCAAGAGGAGAAACCCTGTGTGGTCGGAAACCCGGGCCGCCTGCTGCATATTGTGAGTGACGATCACCACCGTATACTGCCGTTTGAGCTGGTGGATCAGCTCCTCGATCTTGGCCGTCGCGATCGGGTCCAGAGCGGAGCAGGGCTCATCCATCAACAGCACCTCCGGTTTGACCGCCAGGGCCCGGGCTATGCAGAGCCGCTGCTGCTGGCCTCCGGAGAGATTCAGGGCCGGCTGTTGAAGTTTCTCTTTGACCTCCTCCCAGAGGGCGGCTTTCTTGAGGGTTTCCTCCACAAGCCCATCCAGGGCGGTCCGGCCTTTCTCACCGGAGATCCGGGGGCCGTAGGCGACGTTGTCGTAGATCGATTTGGGAAACGGATTGGGTTTCTGGAAGACCATCCCTACTCGCAGACGGATCTCGATCGGATCCACGTGGGAATCGTACAAATCCTGCTCTTTGAAATAGATCTCTCCCTCCAGCCGGAAACTGGGGATCAGATCGTTGATCCGGTTCAAGCACCGGATCAGGGTGCTCTTGCCGCACCCGGAGGGGCCGATGATCGCCGTCACGAACCGCTCCGGGATCGTCATGGAGATCTTCTTAAGGGCCGCTGATGCCCCGTACCAGCAGCTCAAGTCCTGGATGCCGAAAACCACGGGGCCCTCTTCCTTCTCCATGTTCATTTCTCGTTCCTGTATCATGGGTTCCAACCGCATCCTCAGAAAGTAAGCCGTTTTTGGGTCCGATAGCGCAGCCAGACCGCCACCGAATTCATCAAGAGCAACACCGCCAAGAGTACCAGAATCCCGGCCGCCGCGCATTCGAAAAACCCTTTCTGGGGACGGGAGACCCAGTTGAAGATCTGGATCGGCAATACGGTAAAGGGAGCCATGGGACTGTCCGGAAGGAAGGCGATGTAGGCCAGCGCTCCGATCGTGATCATCGGAGCCGCCTCTCCGATTCCCCGGGAAAAAGCCAGAATCGAGCCGGTCAAGATCCCCGGCAGGGCGATCGGCAGCACCTGGCGCCAGATCGTCTGCCACCGGCTGGCCCCCAGCGCGTAGGAAGCCTCCTTGATCGTGACAGGAACGGTCCTGAGCGCTTCCCGAGTGGAGATGATCACAATCGGCAGGACCAGCAGGGCCATCGTCAGGGCCCCGGCCAGCAGGGACCGCCCCAACCCCAAGGTCCGGACGAACAGCTCCAGGCCCAAAAGCCCGTAAAGGATGGAGGGGACTCCGGCCAAGTTGGAGATGTTCAGCTCCACCAGCCGGGAAAACCACCCTTTCCGGGCATACTCCTCCAGATAGATCGCCGCTCCCACCCCGATGGGCAGAGCAAAGAGTCCGGTCAGGACCATGAGGTATCCGGTGCCGGCTAAGGCCGACAAAATCCCGGCCTGTTCCGGTTTTCGGGAGGGAAAGCTGGTGAGAAACTGCCAGCTTAAGCGACCGGCGCCGTCCCGGAACACATCCATCAAAAGGACCGCCAGCGACCCGACCGCGAACAGCAGGGCCGACAGCGCCACCACTTTAAAAAGCCGCTCCTTGAAAAGCCTTCCGTTCCGAGTCATCGGTACTGCTCCTGGAACCGCTCCTTTAAGCCCTGGCTCAACAGATTCAAAGCCAGAGTCACCAGGAAAAGAGCCATTCCCACCGCGAAGATCGTCTTGTACTCGATCGTGCCGGTGGGGGTGTCCCCCAGGCTGACCTGAACGATGTAGGCGGTCATCGTCTCCACCGGCACCAGAGGATTCATCGTCAGGCGGGGCTGCTGGCCGGCGGCGATCGCCACAATCATCGTCTCTCCGATCGCCCGGGAGACAGCCAGCAGGAAGGAGGCGGCGATGCCGGAGAAGGCGGCCGGCACCGCTATACGGAAAGCCACCTGGAGCCGGGAAGAGCCCAGCGCGTAGCCGGCCTCCCGGAGGTTCTGCGGGACCGCGTAGAGGGCGTCTTCGCTCAACGAAGAGACCATCGGGATGATCATGATCCCCATGACGATGCCCGGCGACAGGGCGTTGAAGCCGGCTAAGCCCGGGATCCATCGCTGGAGCAGAGGGGTCACGAACAACAGGGCGAAATAGCCGTAGACCACCGTCGGAACGCCGGCCAGGATCTCCAGGATCGGCTTCAAGGTCTTCCGGACCCCTTCCCGGGCGTACTCGCTCAAATAGATCGCGCTCAACAGGCCCACCGGCATGGCCACCGCGATAGCGATCGCGGAGGTGAGGAAGGTTCCGGCCAGCAAAGGCAGGATCCCAAAATGCTTGTCGGCGAACAGCGGCGTCCACTGGGTCCCGGTAAGGAACTCCCACAGGGGGACTTCCCGGAAGAATTCGATCGTCTCAAACAGCAGGACCGCCACAATTCCCAGGGTGGTCAGGATCGAGAAGGCCGCGCAGGAAAACAGCAGGCCTTGGATCGCCTTCTCCCGGATTCCTCTTTGAATCGCTTTCGGATTCAGTTTATCGGCTCTCGGAACTCAATAAACTGGCCAACGTCACGCCGACCTTGGATCCACCGGTGAAGACCGAGCCGACGGTCCGGCTGTCGAACCGGTTCCCCACCAGCCGGTACACCTCTTCGGGCAGTGGGATGTAGCCCACCTCCCGGACCAGATCGGTGGCATTGTCCAGATAGAATCGGATGAACTCCTGCACCTCCGGCCGGTCGGCCGCCTTCCGGCTCGCGTAGATGAAGAGCGGCCTGGCCAGCGGCTGGTAAGTCCCGTTGGAGACCGTCTCGAAACTGGGCTCAATCGGACCGTCTCCGTTAGATGGATTCTGGTCGTCGATCGCCACCCGCTTCAGCCGGTCCTTGTTGTGCTCGTAGTAGGCCAGCCCGAAATAGCCCAGGGCCAGCGGGTCGCTGGCGATCCCTTGGACCAGGACATTGTCATCCTCGCTGGAGGTGTAATCCCCGCGGCTGGCCTTCTCCTTACCGCAGATCGCCTCGGTGAAATAATCGAAGGTGCCGGAATCCACTCCGGGACCGAACAGGTGGATCTCCTGATCCGGCCAGCCGGCCCGGAGCTGGCTCCAGCGGGTGATCTTCCCCTGAGCCGCCGGTTCCCAGAGTTTCTTGAGCTCCTTGACCGTCATCCAGGTGGCCCATCTGTTGCTCGGGTGAACCATGACCGCCAGCCCATCAAAGGCCACCGGCAGCTCGATGTACTCGATCTGGTTCTTTACCGCTGTCTCCTCCTCCGAAGCCTTGATCGGGCGGGAGGCATCCGAGATGTCGATCTCTCCCCGGGTGAACTTCTTGAACCCGCCGCCGGTTCCGGAGATGCCCACCGTCACCCGGACCGCCGGGTTTTCCTTCTGGAATTCCTCAGCAACCGCCTCGGTGATCGGGTAGACGGTGCTGGAGCCATCACAGACGACCCGGCCTTTCAGGGAGCTGGCCGCCCAGGAGGGGAGGGCCAACCCAACGATCACCGCCACCATCAGAATTGTTTTGTAAAGCGTCCTATTCACTGTATAAAATTCCTCCTAAAACTTCAGCTGTAGATCGGCCTGGAAGGTGTCGAACCGGTTCTGGGATCCTTCGATCTCGTCGGTCCGGAAATATTTCAGCCCGACGCTGGCGTACGGGTTCAGGCCCATCTGGATTCCGAGGATGTGCCCTTTGTGGTTGGTCCCGCCGCCTCCAAAATCGGAGTCGGTGATCGCCCCGAAGGTGGCGTCCGTCTCGATCCGCTTTCGGAAGTAGGCGGCTTTCCAGCTCCCAAATTTCTCGGTCACCTTGCCAACCTCAAAGCCGGCGGTGTAAGCCCCGTCGTCATCCACATTGGGGTCGTCGAGCGAGCTGCGGGACTGGTTGTCCTCGTTGTGGGTGTAGTCGGCCAGGATCGCCACCGGCTGCCCTAAAAGGTTCGGGATGGAAAGTTTCCCCGTGGCGGAAATGAGGTTGTAGTCGGAGGCGAAGTGGCGAGCCGACCCCCTGGTCACCGTGGTGTTGCCGGCCGGGGCATTGGTGACGTTGGCTACGTTGATCCCGGCGATCCCGGTGAAATTGTAGTAAGCCACCGTCGGCTGGAAGGTCCAGCCGCCCCAGGGCAGATCAATGTCCAATCCTCCCTGATAGCCGAAGAGACCGGGGTCTCCGTGGTCGCCGGACAGCTCGGAGATAACGAACCCTCCGATGTTGGCGAACGGCGTCACCGGCAGAAAGGATCGAAGCCGGCCGATCGGCTCCGAGGCCTTAAACTGCGCGGCCACCCCTTCAGGGGTCACGTCATAATCCCAGACGATCCCTTCCGGCAGGATGACGAACGGGTTCTCCATTTTTCCGCCGATTGCGTTCAGCCAGGGAAAGACGGTGTACTTGCCGTACGCCTGATCGATGAAGACCGACTTCTTGTCGAAGGTGGCGGTAAAGCTCTGGTTCGTGGAAACCGGGTCGCCGCTAGCCCCGGTGGCTAACCGGACGCCGATCTCCAGAGGATCGATCGGCTTGGCCTTGAATCCGAACCGAAGCCGGAATCGCTCCCGGCTGCGGTCCGCCGCCGGCTCCCGCCGCTGAGTCTCATGCCGCAGGCGCAGGTCCCCGCTCCACTTGACCTTGTCCAGCCAGTTGCCGCCGGCCATTTTCTTGACCGTGTCCTTAGAGCTGGCTTCCCGAGACTTGCCCATCTGGCCGACCTCTTCAGCCACTTCCTGCCGGATCTCCCGGGCTTCCTCACGGGTCAGCACCCCTTTCTCCACCAGCTTATGGATCAGGGCATCCATCATCTCGTTCTCCCCGGCCCAGGCCGGGTTGGGGCTCACCCAGGAGAGCCCGATCAGCAGGGATAAGAAACCCTTTTTGCTCTCATGCATCGCCCTTCCCCTCCTCCTCGCTTCGTTCCGTAAGTTCGGGCCTCATGTCAGAACAAGGATACGCGAGCGATGTCAGGAATCGATGGGAGAGCGGTAAGGAGTTTGTAAGTCTTAAAGAGGCAGGGAAAGGGTGAAACGGGATCCTTGGCCCGGCCGGCTGTCGACCTGAACCGACCCGCCGTGGGTCTCGGCCACATGCTTGACGATGGAAAGCCCCAGGCCGGTTCCGCCGGTTTCCCGGGAGCGGGCCTTATCCACCCGGTAGAAGCGCTCGAAGACACGGGGCAGATCCTCGGCCGGAATCCCGATGCCGGTGTCGGCCACCTCGATCCGGCCATCGCGGCCCTCCACGGAGAACCGAATGGCGACGGACCCGCCGGGCCGGTTGTATTTGATGGCGTTCTCCACCAGGTTCCCGACCGCCTGAGCCAGATGGTTCCGGTCCGCCGGAAGAAACAGGTCCGCGGGGGCCGGCTTCAGCTTGAGATCCACCTGATGCGCTTTCGCCAAAACCCGCTGGCGCTCCACCTGTTCCTCCAGGAAAGGGCCGATCCGGATCCTCTCCTTATTCAGCATCGTCTCCCGGGATTCCACCTGAGCCAAGGTCAGCAGGTCTTCCACCAGATGGGTCAGGCGGGCGGCCTCTTCCGCGATCGATTCCACGAAGGGCCGTCCTCGATCCGGGTCTTTTAAAGCCCCCTCGAGCAGGGTCTCCGCCGCTCCCCGGATGGCCGTCAGGGGGGTTTTCAGTTCGTGGGACACGTTGGCCACGAAATCTCTCCGGACCTGCTCCAGGCGCTTCAAGTCGGTGATGTCATGGACCACCAGCACCGCGCAGGAGCCGGCCGATGAATAGGGGCAGGTTGTGGCGTGAACCTGGAGATGACGCTCGGAGGGAGCGTATGAAATCATCTCCCGGCTCTCGGGCTGGCCGGTTTTCAATACCTTCCGGACCAGCTCCTGCAAGTCCGGGTACCGAAGCGCCTGCGTGAAGGGCCGGCCCGGGATTCCCTCTCTGCCGATCCCGAAAATCCGCAGGGCCGCCTCATTGACCAGGAGCAGATTCTCCTGAGGGCTGACCACCAGAACCCCTTCCTGCATGCTCTGGAGGATTCCCTCAATCTGGCCGCGGCCGGCCTCCAGCTCCTGAAGCCGGCCCTGCAGCCGGGACAGCTGGCTCAAGGCCGCGTCCAGTTCCCGCCGGGTCCGCCCCGCTTCCTTTAGATTCCGAAGAATCCCCAAGACCTATTCCTCCTCAGGCATCTGGAACCGGTACCCGACCCCGGTCACGGTCAGGATCCGCTTGCCTTCCGGTCCTAGCTTCTGCCGGAGCTGGCTGATGTGGAGGTCCACCGTCCGGCTCTGAATCTCCGCCGCCTCATCGTAGCCCCAGACCTGCTCCAACAGCTGGTCCCGCGACAACACCTTCCCCTGCCGGTCCGCCAGGACTTTCAAAAGCTCAAATTCCTTGGGCGTCAGAGAAACCGGCTTGTTCCGGAGTTTAATGACCCGCCGGTCCCAGTCCACTTCTAAACTTCCGCACCGCCACACCGCCGCCTCCACCCGACGGGATCTGCGCAGGACTGCCTTCACCCGGGCCACCAGCTCCCGGGGGCTGAACGGCTTGGCCAGGTAATCGTCTGCCCCCAGCTCCAAGCCCACCACCCGGTCGGCCTCCTGGGTCTTGGCCGTCAGCATGATGATCGGCAGATGCGCTGTATGAGGCTGGCTCCGGAGCTGGCGGCAGACCTCCAAGCCGTCTACTTTAGGAAGCATCAGGTCCAAGACCACCAGGTCCGGCCTCTCTCGCATGGCCTTTTCCAGCGCCTCCTCTCCGTCCCGGGCGGCGCTGACCTGGTAGCCTTCCCGTTCCAGGTTGTAGGCCACCACCTTGGCGATGTTCTTCTCGTCTTCCACCACCAGAATTTTTAAACCGGCCATCAACGGCTCCTTTTGCCCTCATTTTATACTAAAATGGAGCCCATGCCTCAGGACCATAGTTTTGATGTCGTTTCCAAGGTCAACCTCCAGGAACTGCGCAACGCGGTGGCCCAAGCCCAGAAGGAGATCGGGACCCGGTTCGATCTGAAGGGGACCAGCGCCGGCCTGACCTTTGAGGAGGCCGCCGGGCTGCTCAAGCTCACCGCCGACCATTCAATGCAGTTGAAGAGTCTGGTCGATCTCCTGGAGACCAAGCTGGCCAAGCGGGGAGTCTCCCCCCGGGCTCTGGCCTGGAAAGAGCCAGAGACCCTGCCCAGCGGTGGGATTAAACAGCAGGCCGATCTCCAGCAGGGGATCCCCTCCGAGAAAGCCAAAGAGATCGTCAAGGCGGTCAAGGATCTGGGCCTGAAGATCCAGCCCCGGATTGAGGGGGATTCGGTCCGAGTCGTGGCCCGGCAGATCGACGACCTGCAGACCGTGATGCGCGCCCTTCAAGGCAAAGAGTTCGGTCTGCCCCTGCAGTTCGAGAACTACCGGTAGGATGGCCTCCTAGCCATGGATCCCGAGCAGAAGAAGTTCGACCTCTCTGAAGCCCAGGAGAGCAGCCACATCGTCGAGATGGCCAAAGGGGGCCTGCGGCAGGTCTTGGGGGTCCGGGACCTGTTTGCCCTGGGCTACAGCGATGTCGGTTCCTCGATCTACTACGCGCTGGGAATCACCACCCTGTACGCCTTGGGGGCAACCCCCCTGGCTCTGGCCTTGGCCGGGATTGCTTTCTTTTGCACCGCGCTGACCTACGCGGAGATGTCCTCGGCCCTTCCGGAAGCGGGCGGATCCTCCAGTTTCGCCCGGCATGCTTTCAACGATCTGATTTCCTTCATCGCCGGCTGGGCTCTTTTGCTGGATTACATCGTGACGATCGCCATCTCGGCCTACACGGTGGGGCCGTATCTGTTCTACTGTTTTCCGCTGCTCAAGCAGGTGATTTCCAACGTTCCGTTCAGTCTTCTGGTGCTGGGAACCCTCTTGACGCTCAACATCATCGGCATCAAGGAATCCACCCGCGTGTCGCTCTTGTTGTGCCTGTTCGACATCGCCACCCAGCTAGTGATCATTATCATCGGAGGACTGTTCCTGCTGAACTTCCCTCACCTCCTCCACCAGATGCGGATCGGGGTTCCCGGCGTGGACTGGTCCCCGACCTGGCCCCAGTTCTGGAAGGGGGTTTCGATGGCGATGGTGGCCTACATTGGGATCGAGTCAATTTCCCAGCTCGGAGGAGAGGCCCGGCATGCCAGCCGTTCGGTGCCTCGAGCGATTATCTTGACGATGATCGCTCTGTTCGTGATGTATTTTGGGATCTCGACCATCGCCCTTTCGGCCATCCCCCCGAAGGTTCTGGCGACCCAGTATCTGGAAGACCCGCTGGCCGGCATCGCCGCCGCCCTGCCGGTGGGCGGCCGCCTCCTGGCCCCCTGGGTGGGCCTGTTGGGAGCCACCATTCTGTTCGTGGCCGCCAACGCGGGGCTGGTGGGCGCTTCCCGGCTCACCTTCGCCATGGGAGAGTACTATCAGGTGCCCCGGATTTTCTATCGGCTCCATCCCCGTTTCCGCACACCGTACATCTCCCTGATCCTCTTCACCGGATTGGCCGCTCTGGTCATCCTGGTCGCCAAGCGGCTGACCTTCATCGCCGACCTGTACAACTTCGGGGCGATGCTGGCTTTCAGTCTGGCGCATCTGTCCCTGCTGGGCCTGCGGGTGCGGCAGCCGGATCTGGAGCGGCCGTTCAAGATTCCGGTCAACATCCGGATAGGCCGGATCCAACTGCCGGTGACGGCGATGATCGGGCTGCTGGCCACGATCGGCGTCTGGATCGACGTGGTGATCACCAAGCCGGCCGGCCGCAACTTGGGCTTCCTCTGGATGGGGGTGGGGCTCTTATGCTACGTCGCCTACCGCCGCCAGCAGCGCATCGCTCCGACCGCGAACGTCCAGATCGAGCGGATCGATGTAGCGGAGTTCCAGCCCCTGGCGATCCGGGAAATCCTCGTGCCCACCCTCGGCGGCTCGATGACGGAGAATCTTCAGATGGCCTGCCAGTTCGCCAAAGAGCACAGCGCCCGGGTAACCGCCCTTTATGCCATCGAGATCCCTGCCGCCTTGCCGCTGGACACCTTCCTGTCGGACAAGCTGGCGGTGGCTGACGCCGCCTTGAAAAGGGCGATGGCGATCGGCCGGGAGTTCGGCCTGCAGGTGACCACCCAGCTGATCCAGGCCCGTTCCGCCGGCGAGGCGATCGTGGATCTGGCCAAGGAAAAAGAGTGCGACTTAATCGTGATGGGAACGACGGTCAAACGGACAGCTTCCGGGATCGCCGGCGTTTCTTCCCTGGGGGCGACGACCGAGTACGTCGTCCGCAACGCTCCTTGCCGGGTCTGGATCTGCAAAACCCCCACCCCCTCGAAATGATAGAATATCTTCCTCTGGAGAGAGGGGCATATTGGGGAGATGGCCCCGCAAGTTTCGATTGGGTTCGCGAAGCGAAACAAATCGTGCGGGGTCCCCCAACGAGACCTTTCCCGCACGCTTTACTTCGCAAAGCGAAGTATGCGGGGCCTTAGGAAAGGGGAATACTAAGGGGAAAACCTGGGTTTTCCCCTTAGACATTTGCTGGCCAATTATTCTATGGGCCGCCCCTCGAACGCCGAATGGCTCATGAGGCCTAACGACATAGTCGCTATGGGCCAGCGAGTGTGCCGAGGTAGCTCAGTGGTAGAGCGCTGCCCTGAAAAGGCAGGCGTGGGCAGTTCGATTCTGCCCCTCGGCACCATCTTTAAACGGAGGTGAAACGATGTTCAACCTGAATAGCCCGGAGTCTCTGAAGGGATACGCCGCGCTTCCGCTGAGGCTGGCCATCGGGATCATGTTCATCCCCCATGGAGCCCAGAAGTTGTTCGGACTCTTCGGCGGTGGGGGACTGGCCGTTGTCGGCCAGAAATTCGCCGAGATGGGTTTTCAACCCGGCACGCTCTGGGCGGGGTTGGTAGGCGCCAGCGAGTTTTTCGGCGGGCTGTGCCTGGTTCTGGGGTTCCTCACCCGATGCGCCACCTTGCCGCTCATGGCCACGATGGGAGTGGCGATCTTCCGGGTGCATTGGAGCCATGGCTTCTTCGCCCAGCAGGGAGGATTCGAGTACCCGTTCGTGATTCTAGGCGGCCTGATCAGCCTCTTTATTCTGGGAGGTGGGAAAGGAGCGATCGACCGCCGCTAGGCGGTCTTTAAACGAGGCCGCGGCTGCCGGGCTTGACGAGGGGAATCTCTTCCCGGCACAGAGGACATTCGGAGGCTGGGAAGGTTTTTAGGTTCAGGCTGATCAGGGCGTGGAACTTCACGTCGAAGCTGACCCACCCTCCGGACCGGTCGACCAGGGCGCCCACCCCCACCACCGCGGCCCCGGCATCCTCCACCAGAGTCAGCAGCTCTTCCGCTGAGCCGCCAGTGGTGATCACGTCCTCCACAATCACGATCCGGTCCTTCGGGCCGATATGGAAAGATCTCCGGAAGCGAAGCTTTTCATCCACCCGTTCCGCGAAGATCGACCGGCATCCCAAGTGCCGGGCCAGCTCGTAGCCGACCAGGATCCCTCCCAGGGCCGGAGCCGCCACACAGGTCACCTCCTCGCTGATGAACCGCTGGGCCAACACCTGGCAGACGCGTGAGGCCAAGGAGGGATGTTGGAGAAGGGCGGCGCACTGGAAATACTGGTCGCTGTGCAGTCCGCTGGACAGCAGGAAATGGCCGTCCTGCCAGGCGCCACAGTCTCGAAACAGTCGATTGATCTCGCTGGGCCTCACCCCGCCCCTCCGGAATCTTGACCCCGCAAGTTTCGATTGGGTTCGCGAAGCGAAACGAATCGTGCGGGGTTCACTGTGCCGAAGGCACAGGTGCCCTCGGCGCCCCCTTTAAAAATTTCTCTTCGCTCACAAACCACTTGCGGCATCACACACTCCTTCTAATTCGTGCCCACGCCGAGGGCACTGACTCCGGAGGGGCGGGGTTATTCTAACTCTTCCAGGATTGATCGTGCCACTTGAATTGGGTCGGGCGCCTCCAGGATCGGCCGGCCCACCACCAGGTAATCGGCCCCCGCCTTGACCGCTTCCCGGGGAGCGGCGGTCCGCTGCTGGTCATCGGCCGCCTGCTGCTTCGCGACCGACAGGATGCCAGCCGGCTCCGACTCTGCCGCCGGCCGGATCCCCGGCGTCACAATCAGGAACTGTTCCCCGCAGGCCCATCGGATCGTCGTGGCTTCCTGGGGGGAGGCCACGATCCCGTCCAAGCCGATCGACTGGGCCAGCTTCGCCAGATACAGCACCTGATCCTTCAGGGTCTTGCGCAGGCCCAGATCCGCCAAGTCCTTCTCGGCCATCGACGTCAAGACCGTCACGCCGATCAAGAGGGGCGGTTTCCGGTTGTGCCGGCCCGCCTCCTCCCGGACCGCCGCCAGGGCCCGCCGCATCATGGAGGTTCCTCCCTGGATATGCAGGTTCGTCATCCAAATCCCTAAACGGACCGCCGCCGCCGCCGCCCGGGCGACCGTCGCCGGGATGTCGTGGAATTTCAAATCCAGAAAGACCTGACCTCCCTGCCGGTGAACCGCTTCCACCGCGGCCGGGCCGGCCTGGGTGAACAGCCCCAAACCCACCTTGAAATGGATGACCCCCAGCGGCGCCAAGGTTTTCACCCACCGTGCCGCTTCTTCGACGCTGTTGACGTCGAGTGCGACGATCAGCCGCTCGGCCGGTGTGAGGGCGTTATTTTTCAACCGGCCACGACCCAGAGATTAGAAGTGGTGCGGCCTCCTCTAGCCGCAGCCACCACCTGCGGAACCCCTTTGAGCCGCTGAGGCGTCTTGATCTGTCCCACCAACCCCTTCGGACTTTTCAATCCCCGGGTGGAGAGGTATGCCGTCAAGCCCTGGATGATTTCGAGGGGAGCTCTGGGGTTGACGTAATTGGCCGTCCCCACTTGGACGGCGCTGGCCCCGCAGAGCAGAAACTCCACCGCGTCCTCCGCAGTCATGATCCCGCCGATTCCGATCAAAGGCACCTCCGGCAGCGCCCGGTGGACCTGCCAGACCATCCGAAGGGCCACCGGCTTGACCGCCGGCCCGCTTAAACCCCCGGTCACCGTGGCGATCCGGGGCCGCCAGCTCTTGGCGTCCACCGCAATCCCCAACAGCGTGTTGATAAGAGACAGGGCGTCCGCTCCGGCGTTCACCGCGGCCCGGGCAATCACCGTGATGTCGGTGACGTTCGGGGACAGTTTGGCGATCAACGTCCGCCGGGTCACCCGCCGAACTTTCCCAACTACCTCGGTGGTCAGCTTCGGATCGACGCCGAACTGGATCCCGCCCCGCTCGCAGTTCGGGCAGGAGATGTTCAGCTCCAACCCATCAATTCCGCTGTGCTCCTCCAGCCGCCGGGCCAGTGCCACATATTCCGCCACCGACTCCCCGGCCAGATTCACGATCACCTTCGGCCCCTTGAGCTTCCGGAGGAACGGGAGCTTCTTTTTCAAGAACGCCTCCAGCCCAACGTTCTGAAGGCCAATCGAGTTGAGCATCCCGGAAGGGGTCTCGTAGATTCGGGGGGCGGGGTTTCCGGGCCGGGGCTTCAGAGAAATCGATTTAGTGACGATCGCCCCCAAGCGGTTCACATCGTAAAGCCGGTGGTACTCCTGGCCGTACCCGAACGTCCCGGAGGCCACCATCACCAGGTTGGGGAGCCGCAGTTTTCCGATCCGGACCGACAGGTCAACCGCCATGGGTTTACTTCCAGAGGATCTCTTCCGCAGAAAAGACCGGCGCCTCGCCCGGTTCGCTCCGCTCGCCAGGATGCTCGGTCGGCCACCCGGCCCGCGAAGGTCGCGATGCTCCCAAAGGTCGCATCGCCTGAACAGGGGCGCGGGCCTCCCCCCGGTCTTTCCAGATTACCTCCATAAAATTGCCTCAGCTGGAAAGACCGGGCCCTCCGTGCACACCCGCTGAAAACGGGAATGGGAGGTGACCGGTTCCGTCGTCACTTCAACCACACAGCCCATGCAGCAGCCCATGGCACAGCCCATCCGCTCCTCCAGGGAAACTTGGGCGGGAAACCCTTCGCGGCGGGCCAGCCGGGCCGCCGCCGCCATCATCGGGGTCGGTCCGCAGATGTAAAGGACTGTGGATCGTCGATCGTGGATCGTCGATCGCAAAAACTCTTTGAGGCAATCGACCACGGAACCTCGGTAGCCTCTCGATCCGTCGTCCGTGGCCACCAAAACGGGTACGCCTAATCGACGAAAATCGGCGGCGCAAATTACCCATTCTTTTGTCCTGGCCCCTAAGAACGCTGACACTCTGACACTGGACACGGGACACGCTTTTACCAACCCTTTGGCCAGCAGAACCAGCGGCGGAATCCCTACCCCTCCTCCCACCAGAACCGCCCGCTTCAACTCCAGAGGGATCTCAAACGGGCGACCCAGCGGACCCAGCAGATCCACCTTGGCCCCGGTCGGAATGCCGGTCAACACCCCGGTGCCGAAACCAACCACCTTGTAGATGAACTCTATCGTGCCGGCGGCCAGGTTGACGTCCAGGAGACTGAAGGGTCGGCGAAGCAAGGGGACAGTCCCCAGCAGGGACACTCGACTGCGTCGGGTGTCCCTCTGGGGGCTGTCCCCGTAGCAGCGGAGATGGATGAACTGGCCGGGTTGGGCCCGGCGGGCGATGAGCGGGGCCTTCAGCCGAAGCAGGTAATGGTCCGGGGCGACCCGACGGTGGGCCAGGACTTGGGCCTGGGTCTGGACCATCCCCCTTGGTAAAAGAGGGGAAAGAGGGGTTTGTGGCTTTTCCCTCATTCCCTTCTCTTCCCTCCTTCCCCTCCTGCCCCTTCTTTCACTGGTGCGCTCAACTTTTCATGCCACTCCTGGAGGGAGCAGACCCGTAAACCTTCGTTGAGCAGGGAGCGGATCCCGGTGACGATTGCCCGGGCCCCCTGGATTGTGGTCACGCAGGGAATCCCGCGAGCCACCGCCATCGAGCGGATCTTTGTTTCATCCTCTTTGGTTGCCTTGCCAGCCGGAGTGTTGATGATCAGGTCCACCTTGGCGTCCCGCAGGAAATCCAACACGTGCGGGCGCCCCTCGTGGATCTTCATCACCTCGCCAACCGGGATCCCGTCCTCCCGCAGGACCCGGGCCGTGCCTTGCGTGGAAACCAGCTTGAATCCGCACTCCACGAGTTGGCGGGCGATCTCCGACACCGACGGCTTGTCCGCGTCCTTGACGCTCATAAAGACGGTCCCCCCCAGCGGGAGCTGCTGGTAAGCGGCGATCTGCGATTTGGCGAAGGCCAGCCCGAAGGCGGTATCGATCCCCATCACCTCTCCGGTCGACCGCATCTCCGGCCCCAAGAGGATGTCCACCCCGAAGAAGCGGGAAAAGGGGAAAACCGATTCTTTAACGGCCGTGAACGGCAGTTGGACCTCCTGAAGGAATCCCAATTCCTTGAGGCCCGCACCGGCCATCACCCGGGCCGCCAGCTTGGCCATCGGGACCGCAATCGCCTTGGAGACAAACGGGACGGTCCGGGAGGCGCGGGGATTCACCTCCAGGCAGAACAGTTCCCCTCCTTTGACGGCGAACTGGATATTCATCAGCCCCACCACGTTGAGCGCCCGGGCCAGGGCGAAGCTGGCCTTCCGGATCTCCTCCACCATCGAGGGGGACAGGGTATGCGGCGGCAGCACCATCGCCGCGTCTCCGGAATGCACACCGGCCTGCTCCACATGCTCCAAAATCCCGCCGATTGCCACCTCCTTTCCGTCGGCGATCAGATCCACGTCCACCTCCAGGGCATCTTCCAGAAACTTGTCCACCAGGATCGGATGCTCCGGGGAGACGGCGACGGCCCGGGTCATGTAGGCCTTCAAGTCGGTTTCATCGTAGACGATCTCCATCGCCCGTCCTCCCAGCACGTAGGAGGGCCGCACCAGAACCGGGAATCCCAGCCGGCCGGCTACCCGCAGCGCCTCCTCGGTGTCCCGGGCGGTCCCATTGGGCGACTGTTTCAAGCCCAGCTCGTCGATCATCTGGCTGAACTTCTTCCGATCCTCAGCCCGGTCGATCGCCTCCGGGGCGGTGCCGATCACCGGCACGCCGGCCCGCTCCAGAGCCAGGGCTAAATTCAGCGGCGTCTGCCCCCCCAACTGCAGGATCACCCCCTGCGGCTGTTCTTCCTCCACGATGTTGAGCACATCTTCCAACGTCAGCGGCTCGAAGTAGAGTCGGTCGGCGGTATCGTAGTCGGTGGAGACCGTCTCCGGGTTGGAGTTGACCATGATGGTCGAGAAGCCGGCCTCCCGCAGGGCGAAGACCGCGTGGACGCAGCAGTAGTCGAACTCAATCCCCTGCCCGATCCGGTTGGGGCCTCCTCCTAAGATGACAATCTTCTTGGGCTGATCCTTATCTTTATGAAGATTGTCATCCTCGCGAAAGCGAGGATCCTCGTGTACACGAGGATTTCCCGCTGGAGCCTGCCCTCGGCCGTCCCCCCGAAAGGGGGGACCGAGGGCGGGAATGACAGCCGCAGGCCGCTCATACGTCGAATAATAATACGGGGTATACGCCTCAAACTCGGCCGCACAGGTATCCACCATGTAGAAGACCGGCCGAATCCCCATCTCAAGCCGCCGGCGCCGGAGGGCCAGCTCCTCCTGCCCCCAGAGGAAGCCGATCTGCCGGTCGCTAAACCCGAACTGCTTGGCCTCCCAGAGCAAGTCGGACTCCGAAATTCTGCATTCTGAATTCTGAATTCTGAATTCCTTGAGCCGCCCTTCCATCTCTACGATCCGGCGGATCTCCTGGAGGAACCACCGATCGATATGGGTCAATTCATGGATCTCGTCGTTGGACAGCCCTTCCTGAACCGCCTGCCGGAGAGCGAAGAGCCGGTCCGCGTTGGGAACCCTCAGCTTCCGGCGAAGTTCCTCTGTCTCCAGAGGCCTATCCTTTCCGTCGGCCCCCAGGCCGAACCGGCCGATCTCCAGGGATCGGATCCCTTTCTGAAGCGCCTCCCGGAAGGTTCGGCCGATTGCCATCACCTCTCCCACCGATTTCATCTGCACCGTCAGGGTCGGATCGGCGCCCGGGAATTTCTCGAAGGCCCAGCGGGGGATCTTGACGACACAGTAATCCAGAGCCGGTTCGAAGCAGGCCGGCGTCTTCTGAGTGATGTCGTTGGGCAGCTCATCCAAGGTATAGCCGACCGCCAGCTTGGCCGCGATCTTGGCAATCGGGAAGCCGGTCGCCTTGGAGGCCAGCGCCGAGGAGCGGGAGACGCGGGGGTTCATTTCGATCACCACCCGGCGCCCGGTCTGGGGATGAACGGCGAACTGGATGTTGGACCCGCCGGTCTCCACCCCGATGGCCCGCATGACGGCGATGGCGTCGTCGCGCATCGCCTGCAGTTCCCGGTCGGTCAGGGTCTGGACTGGGGCGACGGTGATCGAATCTCCGGTGTGGACCCCCATCGGGTCCAGGTTTTCGATGGAGCAGATGATCACCACGTTGTCCTTCCGGTCCCGCATCACCTCCAGCTCGAATTCCTTCCAACCCTCCACCGATTCCTCGATCAGGACCTCGGAGGCCATGCTCAATCTCAGGCCCGCCTCGGCGATCCGGTCGAACTCTTCCCCGTTGTAAGCGATCCCTCCGCCGGTGCCGCCCAATGTGAAGGCCGGACGGATCACCACCGGAAACCCGATCCGGTCGGCCGCCGCCCGGGCCTCCATCAGGGTATGCGCCACCCCGGAAAGGGGCAGCTCCAGCCCGATGGCGAGCATCGCCTCCTTGAACAGCTGCCGGTCCTCCGCCTTTTTGATCGCCTCCGCCTTGGCGCCGATCATCTCCACTCCGTAGCGCTCCAGAACTCCAGACTCCGCCAGTTGGATCGCCACGTTGAGGCCGGTCTGTCCTCCCAACGTGGGCAGCAGCGCGTCGGGCCGCTCTCGGGCGATGATCTTTTCCAGCACCTCCGCCGTAATCGGTTCGATGTAGGTCCGGTCGGCGAACTCCGGGTCGGTCATGATCGTGGCCGGATTGGAGTTGACCAGAACGACTGAGTAGCCTTCTTCCTTCAAGGCTTTGCAGGCCTGCGTCCCTGAATAGTCGAACTCGCAGGCCTGGGAGATGATGATTGGGCCTGAGCCGATGATCAGGATCTTTTTTAAGTCGGTCCGCTTAGGCATGTTTCTCCAAAGCGGCGATGGGTCTCTTGGGTTTTTGATGGAACTCCACGGTCCCTTCCTGGAACGTGGCAAAAAGGGTCCCGAATCCGGTGATCGATTCTTCCCCGCGGCGGATTTCCGCCTTGACGGTGAGGACCCAGTTCGTCCCTTCCTCGGTCAAGGCCAAAGAGATCGGCAGCCGGGCGATCTGCTGCCGGTCAGAAGACCGGAGCAGGAGGGTTTGCCTGCGCTCGTACCGGCTCCAGGGGCCGGCGGGATCTTCCGCTTCGCCCGTTGGGGTCTCCACCGGTTTCCATCCTTCCGATTTCAGTTTGAAGCTGGCCGGCAGATTCAGCAGAAGGGTCAGCTCCGCCTCCGTCTGGAGCGGAGCGGGCCATCGGGAGGGATCTCCTTCCACCACTAAAATGACCGGCGCATCCTTCTGAGATGCGCTGGACGTTTCGAAGGCGACCTGGAGCGGGAAAGATGTCAACCCGTCATTGCGACCCCCCCAGTTTCGATTGGGTTCGCGAAGCGAAACAAATTGTGGGAGTGAAGCAATCTCATTTTTAGATTGCTTCGTCCTGCTTCGCTCCGCTCGCAGTCCTCGCAATGACGCGATCCCCACTACGGCTGCGACGAGAAGCATCCCCCCCACAAGAACCCTTCTCATGGCGCCTCGCCGCTTTCCATCATCTGAATAAACCGCTGGAAGAGGTGATGCGCGTCGTGCGGACCGGGCGAGGCCTCCGGGTGGTACTGGACGCTGAAGACCGGCTCCCGCTTATGCCGCATCCCTTCGCAGGTTTTGTCGTTCAAGTTCAGGTGGGTCACCTCCACCTGGTCGTTTGGGATCGAGGCCGGATCAACCGAAAATCCGTGATTCTGCGCGGTGATCTCCACCCGCCCGGTCCGGACGTCCAGAACCGGATGGTTGGCTCCGTGGTGCCCGAACTTGAGCTTGTAAGTGCGCCCGCCCAGGGCCAGCCCCAGAATCTGATGGCCCAGGCAGATCCCGAAGATCGGGACCTTTCCCAGGCATTCGCGGACCGCGGAAACCAGGTACGGCATCCCTTCCGGGTCGCCGGGACCGTTGGAAAGGAACAGCCCGTCTGGTTTGGCCTCCAAAATCTGCTCGGCGGAGACGGTGGCCGGCGCCACCCAAACCTGGCAGCCGGCCTGCGTCAACATCCGGGGAATGTTCCCCTTCATTCCGCAGTCGATCGCCACTACCTTGAAGTTTCTGTCTAGGAAGGTCCCGCCTCCAGCGGGACCTTTGAACTTTGCTCCCGCCGGGAGAGTCTCCGACCAGGGATGCATCTCTTCGCAGGTCACCTCTTTGACCAGGTCCCGGCCGATCAGCCCGGCCCAAGCGCGCGCCTTCTCCACCAGCCGGGCTTCGTTCTGATCCACGGTAGAGAGAATTCCCTTCAAGGCCCCTTTGACCCGCAGAAGATTCGTGATGGCCCGGGTGTCGATCCCCTGGACCGCCACGGTTCCTTGGGCTTCAAGCCACTCCTGCAGGGTCTGCTCGCCGCGCCAGTTGGAGGCGATCGGGCTTAAGGATTTCACCACGAACCCTTCCACTTGTACCTTCGCCGACTCCACATCGGAGCGGTTCACCCCGTAGTTGCCAATCAGCGGATAGGTCATCACGACGATCTGCGCCCGGTAGGAAGGGTCGGTCAGGATCTCCTGATAGCCGGTCATCGCGGTGTTAAAAATCACCTCTCCGGCCACCTCCCCCGGAGCGCCGAATCCTTCTCCTCGGAAGATCGTTCCCTCCTCAAGCGCGAGGATAGTTTTCATTAAAACAGCGAGAGCTGCTTCTCCGGGACGGCCGGCCCCCGGCCTTCCTGGAAGATCTGGACCTGCCCGTACTCTCCATCATAGCCGGCAAGAATCTCCACTTCTCCCTTTCGGACCTTCAAAACCCCTTGGGCAATCTTAGCTGGCAAAAGTCGAGTCAGTTGCTCCTCCGGCAGCTCCATCAGGATCTGGAACTCCGGGGCCACCCTCTGAACCAGGTCCAGGTATTCCTGCTCCACCGCCTTGGAACCGACTCCCACCCCGCGGGCCTCCGCGATGATCTGATCCAAGGGGACCCTGTTCTTAAAGGGGATCCGTTTGTCTGGTTTGTACCCTTCCGGCCGGTCCGCTAGATCCCGGAGCCGGTGCATCACCCCGATCGTCACCTTTCTGCCGCAGACCGGGCACCGGTTCTGATTTTTAAGGGATTCCTCCGGAGTGATCCGGCTCTTGCAGGCCCGGTGGCCGTCCAGATGATACTTGCCCTCCTCCGGGAAGAACTCCACCGTGTAAAGGAACTTCTGGGTATCCTGGGTCCTCAGAATCCGCAGGATCTCGGCGTAGCTGGGCTCGCAGTCAAAGACGTTGGCCTCCCGCCCGATCCGGCCGGCCGAGTGGGAGTCGGAGTTGGAAACCAGCGTGTACCGGTCCAGACGGCTGACGCGCCAGTTCATCGCCGGATCGCTGGAAAGGCCGGTCTCCAAGCAGAAGATTTGGCTCGCCTGATCCCCGAAGCACTCCTCCACCGTGTCGAATCCGGAGTTGGCCCCGAAGATTGAGAAATGGGGGGTCCAGGCATGCGCCGGAATGATCAGGATATCCGGCGAGAGATCCAGGCACAGCCTCACCAGGTCCCGGGCCGACAGGTTGAGGGTGGGCCTGCCGTCAGAGGTCAGGTCCCCGTACCGGCTGAGGCGCCGGTTCAGTTCCTCGGCCGTCGGGATATCCGGCAGAAACAGCAGGTTGTGGATCCGGTGGCTTTTTCCGCCCACGAGGAAGCTGGCGTTGACTTCCGAGGTGAGGAGAAACAGGATCCCCTGATATTCGTAGAGCCCTCCCGATGTGGGCTTCAATTTCTGCTTGAGCTCCGCCAGCCACAAGGGATGCGTGCAGTCCCCAGTTCCCAGCAGGGTGATCCCCTTGTACTGGGCCCAGCGGCTCAAAAGGTCCAGGTCCAGCCGGCTGCTGGTGGCCCGGCTGTACCGGGAATGCAGGTGGAAATCAGCAACGGTTACGGCCATGTCACCAGATCAATGAGCTCTCCCAGCCAGCCGGAGGGAGTCTCCGCCGCCGGGGAGCGTTCCGGCCAGAGCAGGCGCTCGTTTACCGACTTGGCCCGACAGGCCCCCAGCCGGCCATGCGGGGTTTTTGGAAAGGTCTCCGCGAGCCTCCGGTAGAAAATGTGCGCCTCCACCAACTGGCCGTTGGCCTCCGCGACCTCGGCGGCCAGCTTCCACTGCCGGGCCTGCCGGATTCCTTCCACCGAAGCCCCCGTCCCGAAAAACAAAATCCCCGTTAATAGAACCGCTGTTCCCCATCGCGAACGCATCGTTTTCCCCTCCTATTTAGAGCCGGCTTTCCCTCCCCCGCCAAGCTCTTCCACCTTCACTCCCGAGGGAGGCTCAAAGACGAACGTCTCTTCCGGGAAGGTGACGTTCAATTCCACCTGCTGGTATTTCTGCAAAAGAACCATTCCCCCTTTGCCATCCAAAAGGATCAGCTCCCGGACCAGCCCGTCCCCTTCTCCCACCTCCACCCGCAGGGTCTGGATCGGAACGGGAGAATCCCGGACCACCTCCGGCAGCGGGCTTCCCTCGAACTGAAGCTGCGTCTCCTTCCCGGCATTACGGCGCTGCACGAACCGGAACGCTCTTCCTTGGGCGAAGGGGCGGTGCGGACCTGGAGCCTCCGGGGGATTGGCCAGCCGGTAGGCGGTCTTGGAACCCGGATCGTACTGCCACTCCACCTTCCCATCGGAAACCAGAAGCTGCGAGGTCTCCTTGGAACCGCTTTCTTTCAGCTCCAGCCGCCGCCGGTTCGGCCTCTGGAAAGAGAGGGTCCCCTCCAGCCGGACCGTTTCTCCCGGTTTTTCCTGGGCTTCCAGCAGGAAGAAGCAGCGATAGCTTTCCAGCGCGCTGATCTTGGCCGCCAACTCTTGAGCTTCCTGCGGGAGAGTCTCCTCTGCAAAAACAGTCGTGGGTCGTGAGTCATGAGTCACGAGAAAAAGAACAGCCAGAACAAAGAGCGCTCCTCTTTTTACCCACGACCCACCACCCATGACCCATGACTCCTTTTTCATTTCGACGCTCCGTTCAACAGTTTCCCCTCCCGCAGAACGGCTAGGCCCTCCACCCAGACATCGGTGACCCGCCCTTTGAGCCTCCAGCCCAAGAAAGGGGAGTTGGATCCCTTGGAGGCGAACGCCTCCGGGTCCACCGTCCATTCGGCCCGAGGATCCAGAATCGTCACATCGGCGGAGGCCCCCTTTTTCAAGTGGCCCCGGTCGATCCCCAGCACCCGGGCCGGCCGGTCCGTGAGGGCGGCGATCAGCCCAGCCAAGGGGAATCCGCTCCGGCTCATCAGCTCCGTCAGCAGAACTCCAACCGCCGTTTCCAGGCCGATCACGCCGAAAGGAGCGGCCGACAGATCCAGCTCCTTCTCCGCCCGGGAGTGAGGCGCGTGATCGGTCGCCACCGCATCCAGAATCCCCTCTCGAAGACCGGCCCGCAGGGCTTCCAAGTCGTCGGCGCCGCGAAGCGGCGGGTTCATCTTGAACCGGGCATCATAGTGGGTGAGGGCCTCCTCGGTCAGGGCCAGATGGTGAGGGGTCACCTCCGCGGTCACCTTGACCTTCCGCTCCTTGGCCCGCCGGATCAGCTCTACCCCGGCGGCGGTGCTGACATGCGCGATGTGCAGGCGCCCGCCGGAGGCCTCCGCCAGGAGCAGGTCCCGAGCGATCATCACCGTCTCGGCCTCGGCCGGAATCCCGGCCAACCCCAACCGGGTGGACGTTATTCCTTCATGCATCACCCCCGCGCCGCTTAAGCTCTTTTCCTCGCAGTGAGAAACCACCGGCAGGCCGGTCATCCGGGTGTACTCCAGGGCACGGCGCATCACCCCGGCGTTCATCACCGGCATCCCATCGTCGGAAAACCCAATCACCCCAGCCTCCTGCAGGGCTCCCATCTCCGTTAAGGTCTCCCCTTTTAGCCCCACCGTGACCGCTCCGTAAACATGAAGGCGGATCCATCCGGCCTTCGCGTTTTGACTGTTTAGGTACTCGACGACCGGCACCGAATCCACCGCCGGATCGGTGTTGGCCATGGCGCACAGGGTGGTGAAGCCCCCTTTGACGGCGGCCCGGGAGCCGGTCCGCAGCGTTTCCTTGTGCTCCTGACCGGGAGTCCGCAGGTGAGTATGCAGGTCGATGAAGCCAGGGCAAACCACCTTGTCTTTAGCCTGGATCGTTTCGGCTCCCTCCGCTTTCAGGTTCCGGCCGGTGCCGGCCACCCGCCCGTCTTCAATCAACAGATCGGTCACCTCATCGATCCCCTGCGCCGGGTCGATCAGCCGCCCCCCCTTGATTAAAATCCGAAAGGCGCTCATGTCTTCATGAGTCCATGAGTTTATGGGTCGGCAACGAAGGAGTTGTGGGTCCTTTTTCTTGTGAACTCGTGAACTTGTGAACCTGTGAACGCTCTTGCCCCTGGCTTCCGGCCACCAGATACAGGACCGCCATCCGGACCGCGATCCCGTTGGTCACCTGTTCCAAGATCACCGATTGGGGCCCATCCGCCACCTCTGGAGCCAGCTCCACCCCTCGGTTGACCGGCCCCGGGTGCATCAGGAGCAGATCCGGCCGGGCCGCTTTAAGTTTCTCCCGATCGATCCCGTAGGCCCTCGTGTATTCCCGGAAAGAGGGGATGAACCGCTCCTGCTGGCGTTCCATCTGGAGCCTCAGAGCGATCAGGACGTCGGCCTCCGGCAGGAGTGGCTCGAGCCGGAAGGCGACCCGGGCTCCCAGCTTCTCGATCCCGGGCGGGATCAGGGTCGGTGGCCCGCAGACCGTCACCCGGGCTCCCAGCTTCGTTAAGCCCCACAGGTCCGATCGGGCCACTCGGGAATGGAGGATGTCCCCTACGATCACGACATGGAGTCCTTCGATCTTTCCTTTCTTGTCCAGAATTGTGAATAGGTCGACCAGGCCCTGAGTCGGATGCTCGTGCGAGCCGTCTCCGGCGTTGACCAGACTGGGCGAAACCGACCGGGCCACCAGAGCCGGGATGCCGCTGACGTGATGGCGCAGGACCACCACATCCACCCGCATCGCCTCCAGCGTTTTCACCGTGTCCAGGACCGTCTCCCCTTTGACTAGGCTGGAAGAGGCCGGCTGAATCTGCAGGAGGTCCGCTGAAAGCCGCTTGGCGGCCAGCTCGAAGGAGGCCCGGGTCCGGGTGGAAGGTTCCAGAAAGCAAAGGGCCACGGTCCGACCCCGCAGGGCCGGCACCTTCTTGATGGGTCTTAGCGAAATCTCCCTGAAAGCCTTGGCCTGATCCAGGATCAGTAGAAGCTCTTCCCGGTTAAGCTCCTCCAGCCCCAAAAGATCCTTGCGAGTCCACCGATTCATGAGACCACCTCCGGCCGGGAAGGTTCTTCAATCACCACCTCATCCACCCCGTCGGCCTCCGCGAGCCGGACTTGGACCAGCTCCTTCTGGGAGGTGGGGATGTTCTTGCCGACATAATCGGCCCGGATCGGCAGTTCCCGGTGGCCCCGGTCGATCAAGACCGCCAGCTCGATCGTCTGGGGGCGGCCCAGATCGGCCAGGGCATCCATCGCCGCCCGGACGGTCCGCCCGGTAAACAGGACGTCATCGACGATGATCACCCGGCGGCCGGTCACATCGAAAGGGATCTCGGTCGCCCGCACAATCGGGCTGGCGGCAATCAGGCTCAAATCGTCCCGGTATAGGGTGATGTCCAGCGCCCCCACCGGGACCGGCTGCTCCCCCACGGAGGTCAGAATCTTCTGGAGCCGCCGCGCCAGGAATTCCCCTCGGGACCGGATCCCCACCAGGGCCAGCCCCTCGATACCCCGGTCCCGTTCCAGGATCTCATGGCTGATCCGCATTAAGACCCGCTGAATTCCCTCGGCATCCAGAATCTGTGCTTTCAGCTGCCGCACTCTATCCCCTCCAGGCAAAAAAAATAGGCTCCCGCGCCCTTCAAAGACGCGGCTGAGCCGTTCCTCAACCCGACCATGGATTTCTTCATCCTCCTCCTTTTCCGGCCTCGCAGGACCGGTTTAAAAGGATTTTCCTGTCATCCCCGCGCAAGCGGGGGCCTGCCCCCCCGACTTGATCGGGGGATCCTCGCTTTCGCGAGGATGATATCGGCCCAGCGTTCCCGCTGGCCCAATATCAATTAAAGCACATCCCCCTCGTCGTCGTCAAGTAGATTTGCCTCCTCCGGCATCCTCAAATGATGCCGGCAGATCCCTCGCTGACTGTCCTGGATGAACCGAACCAGATGCTCTACCTCCGGCCCTTTCTCTTTGACCGCCTGGATCGCCTTTAAGGCCTGGGTGGTGTTCAGCCCCGCCCGATAAAGAAGCCGGTACGCCTCCCGGATCTGAGCCCGGCCTTCCTCCGAGATGCCGGCCCTCTTCAACCCGACCGTGTTGAGCGCCCAGACCTCCGAATCCCCCTTGACCAGGAAATAAGGGGGAACGTCCTTGTTCACCCGGGCCAGGCCCCCGATCATCGCCAGGCGCCCGATCCGGACGAACTGGTGCACCGCCACGTGTCCGGAGACCACCGCCCGCTCCTCTACCGTGACATGCCCGGCCAGAAGAGCTCCGTTGGCCAGGATCACGCGGGGTCCCACCCAGCAGTCGTGCGCGACGTGCGAGAAGCCCATCAGCAGGGTGTCTGATTCCACCGTCGTCCAGGCCCCCGCTTTGGAAGCCCGATGGATGGAGGAGTATTCTCGGACGATCACCCGGTCTCCGATCTTCACCCCGCCGGCCTGCGGCTCCCGCAAGGCCTGGTGCAGGTGGCCCAAGATCGCTCCCACATGGATCTGGCAGGCGGCGCCAATCTCCAAGGGGGCCACCAGATAAGCGTGCGGCCAGATCTTCGTGCCCGGCCCAATCCGGACCGGCCCCTCGATGACGGCGTAGGGACCAATCTCCACGTCGGGGGCGATCTGCACCATCGAATCGACAACGGCGGTCGGATGAATAGCCAGTGTGCTCATGGGGGTTGCGGCCAAAAAATCAGGGCGCATTCTCCTTTCGGTGGTCGGTCAGTATACCGCGCCAGCACCTGGCTTGTCGAGCCGCGCGTGATCTCCTCATGCAGTTTGGTCAGCTCCCGGGCGACCACCACCGGGATCTCCCCTAAGACCTCCCGGATCGCCTCCAAGGTTCTCACCAGCCGGTAGGGGGATTCGAAGCAGACCACCGGCACCGATTCCTGGCCGACCCGCTTCAGCCAATCCCTCAGCGCCTTCGGCTTCCTCGGAGGGAACCCCTCGAACCGGAACCGTTCCCCCCGAAACCCGGAAAGGGCCAGGGCCGCGGTGACCGCGCTGGGTCCAGGGATCACCGTGACCGGAACTCCGGCTTCCGCCGCCTGGCGAACTAGTTGGGCGCCCGGATCAGAGATAACGGGCATCCCGGCGTCGGTCACCAGCGCAATCGACTCCCCTTGCTGGAGCCGCTGGACCAGCTCCGGCGCCCGGTGCCGCTCATTGTGTTCATGGAAGGAAATCAGCGGGGTTTGGATCTCGTATCGGGCGCAAAGTTTCTTCGTCTGCCGGGTATCCTCGGCGGCGATCAGGGAGACCTGCTTGAGAACCTCCACCGCCCGGAAAGAGAGGTCCCCCAGATTCCCGATCGGGGTCCCCACCAGATACAGCGTCCCGGCATTCATCCCTCCACGTTACCAGGGGATCCTGCCGGTTTCAACGGAATGAAGCGGGGAATACGCGTGCCTTCCCGGATGATCTTCGAACTTGGTGCAGATCGCAAGAAACCGGTCGGCTGGCTAAAATGGCTCTATCTTAAGCGGCCCGATGTTGACGCCATTCCCGTTCTACCCGTTCCGCCAGGAATTGCTTCAGGAGGGCTTGATATGGAATGTCTCGCTCATTGGCCAGCGCTCTCAGGTCTCCAATCAAATGTTCTGGAAGGCGAATGGAGATGGTGCGTAGTGTCGGCTTAAGGTTTTGGAAACGGACTCGCGCCGCCGACCTGATGTCCACATAATCCGTCAAATCATGCGTGGCCCAAAACCCTCGCTCTTTATCTTCCGTTTTAAAACTAGGAACTTTCTTTAATGATTTTTTCATATTCCCTCCGTTCCTTCCGACTCATATCTCGTGCCGAAATCACGCGGATCTTATTCCCGCGCATAGTAAAAGAGACCGTGAGCATCCGCCATCTCCCAGGGAGTGCCGTCGAGGCCTTCCTGGCCGAGTTCAGTATCTGGTGCCTCACCGAGGAGGCAGCCAGGCTGGCGGATCAGATTCCAACCGTATCTCTTACCCGCTGATAATAGCCCCTGAAACGTTACCTTCATCAACTACATGCGATAGCGAATGTTGTGATCTGTTCGGCGCTACCAGGAGCGTTATTATCACACGACTCATGCAAAACCGTTCGTGCTGAGCCTGAGCAAAGTCGAAGGGTCGAAGCACGAAATGCCTCTTCACCCTTCGACAGGCTCAGGGTGAACGGCTCAGATTGCATGACTCATGTTATCATATGGGCGTGCAAATAACTCGCTGAACTGACTGGTCCGTAAAAATCCTGGTTGACAAACAGCTTCACATTGGTATACTTAGAGTGAATATTCTACAACTCAGATGAAGAAATTGATCTCTAAATATACCAATCCATCAGCTCCCGCCGGCATCGAAAGGCGTAACCGATTACTGTTAGATAGGTTACACCGAGAGATTCAGGGCCCATTTACCATCCCCAGAGCAGCCATGACCCTGGGGATGGAAACCTCCCGCACCGGTCGGCTCCTTGCTCACTGGGCATCCCGGGGCTGGCTTTCCCGCCTTCGCAAGGGGTTTTACATCACCGTTCCCCTCGGCACGCAAAACCCGGCGCAGTGGAGCGAGGACCCCTGGATCGTCGCCCATAACCTGTTTGAACCCTGTTACATCGGCGGTTGGAGCGCCTGCGAGCACTGGGGCCTGACCGAGCAAATCTTCCGGGAGATTGTCGTCTTTACGACCCGAAAGGTCCACAGCCGCCGGATCATTGTCAAGGAGACGCCTTTCCTTCTCCGAGTCATTTTACCGCGAAAGTTGTTTGGAACCATTCCTGTCTGGAGACAGCAAACCAAAGTACAAGTATCTGACCCTTCCAGGACGTTGGCTGATCTTCTGAACGATCCCTCCATCGGAGGCGGAATGCGGTTCATCGCTGAGATCCTCGAAAACTACTTTGGCTCAGAGCATCGGGACGACGCTGCTCTGTTGAAGGCCGTTTCGCGCCTGGGCAACCGGACGGCATACAAGCGTCTTGGCTATCTTGTAGAAACCTTGAAGGTTAATGCCGCCGAGATACTTCGCGCCTGTCACGCCAACCTCAGCAAGGGTTATTCACTTTTTGATCCGGCGGTCAAGGCCAGGGGGCAGATCGTCCGACGATGGAATCTCCGAGTAAACGCCGCTGTTGGTCCGGAGGCCGAGCGCTCATGATCGGCTATCAACCGTTGAAGAACCTGGCCAACCAGTTTTCGCTCCGTGAGGACATCGTGGAGAAGGACTACCTGATCGGGTGGGTCCTCTGGGGTATCGGCACAGATCCGGAGCTTGGACACCAGTGGGTTTTCAAAGGCGGAACCTGTCTGAAGAAATGTTACGTCGAGACGTATCGTTTCTCGGAGGATTTGGACTTCACTGTGATGCCGAATGGACCCGTCGGATCGGGGCAGGTGTTGCCGCTCCTTGAGCGGCTTCTTGCCCGTGTTCACGACACCTCCGGGATCGATTTCTCAGTAAGAACGCCTTCCTTACGTGAACGACCCAGCGGGCTCTCCGTGGAAGGCCGCATCTACTACCGGGGCCCCAGGAATGCCCCCATGGCAGCGAGCCTGAAACTCGACTTGAGCGCGGAAGAAAAAATTGTCCGGCCCTCGGTATTGCGGCCCATCGCCCACCCGTATCCTGACCAACTGCCTGATCCCGGAAAGGTTCGATGCTACGCCTTCGAGGAGCTTTTCGCTGAGAAGATCCGGGCCATGGGTGAACGCGGCCGGCCGCGGGATCTCTACGACATCGTCAATCTGTTTTGGCGTCAGGACCTAAAGGCCGAACCATCTTTGATCCGGACTGTTCTGGCTGAGAAATGCAAGGCCAAGGGAATCCTTATTCCAACCCTCAAGACCGTCCAGAACTCACCCTATCGCGCTGAACTGGAGGCAGAGTGGGCGAACATGTTGTCGCACCAGTTGCCTGTTTTGCCTCCCTTCGAGCAGTTCTGGAGGGAACTGCCCAACCTGTTCGACTGGCTGGGTAGCGTTGCAACCCGAGAGGTGCTTTCTCCCATTCCTGCGGTCGCCGGAGTCGAAGAGACCACTGCCTGGGTGCCTCCTCCGACCGTCTGGAACTCAGGAGTCGGGGTGCCGTTGGAACCAATTCGCTTTGCGGCAGTGAATCACCTGTGTGTGGAGCTGGTGTACCAGAAGGAAACCGGCGAGATCACGACGCCAACCATCGAGCCCTACTCCCTCCGCCGCACGAGAGCGGAGGACATCCTACTCTACGGCCTTGAGGCCCCCGCAAGGACGTTGAAAGCCTATCGCATCGACCGGATCCCAAAAGTGACGGTAACCACAAAACCCTTCGTTCCGAAGTACCGGATCGAGTTTTCCCCTACCGGACCCATCAGCGCTCCGCCCACAACGAGGACGCCAAGCTTGCGAAATTACTCCGCAGGTATCAGCCGACGAACCCGAAGAAGTAAGCGGTCGCAACGGTAGACCCTACAAGCATTATTCTCACAGCTGAGATCAATTGATCTCAGCTGTCTCCCGGCATTCCCGCCGGAATCGGGTCGCCGTCCAGTACGAGATCGAGGAGCTCTCCAACGAGGACGCCGAGTGGATCCTGGAAGGAGCGAAGGGCTTCGTGCTTCAGATCAAGGCGGTTTTAGCAGAATAGACAGCGCAGCTGAATGGTTTTCGGGTCGAGAGAGATTACGCAGCTCTCATGATGGCGACGCGGTATCCCTGGTAGTTGACGATAGCAACCTCTTCTACATCAAAAACTTCGCCTTGTTTTCTGTGAGCAGCGCGAAGGATCGATTCGATGTCCTGGCCATCCGGCCGTTCGGCCAAAAGAGCATTCAAAGTAGTCGGGCTGATTCGGACAATGGTCGATTTGACGCCTGGCCTGATCCAATCAGAGATTCCTTCTACCGTCACGTGGGTGGCATCAACCAAGAAGGCATCGAGGTCAGTAATATCACGTGAGACTTTTTCGCGAGTCTCGTTGACCGCTTGAGGATTTCCCCAGGCTTTATCTCTCGGAGCAGCAGAGACAATTCTCGCTCTTTCAGGAACCGCTTTGGGTGGCACCCCAATCTGATCGAACAACTGGGCGATTTCAAGAAGATCGGCACTGGGTGCTGCATCCAAGAGGACGGCAAATCGTCTCTCGCCTGGCTGAACCCCTTTTGGATCAACGATTCCGGCCCGGATAATTTCATCAGGGACCTCACCACCGTGTCTGCCCTGCTGAAGATACGTGTAACCATCTATCTCTACAAGCCGCTCCTGTTGCAACGCTTGAATGAATGCGGGAACCTGCTGGACCGGAGGAATGGGTTGGGCCAATGGGGCCAATTCCTCCAGGCCGGCAGCGGGAAGATGTTGAATGATATGGTCTATAGTCCTATCCAAGACGTTGGCGGGAGCATCCGCAGGAACGCTGGGGCCAGCGTATTCATGCTGCAAGTTGGGCCAGATCAATGGAGGAATCCCGCGCTGCTCCACCGCCTTCAAGAAATCCGCGACTGGCTGGGATATGGCAAGATCCTCGTACTGCGCTGACCCATATTCCGCCTCAACGCCTCTATTGAGAATCCCATTGTCCCGGTCGCCCACCACGTACACGTAGGGAATCGTCGGAGAAATCGCCTTCAGGTCATCCGGGGCATTGTAAGTTTCCCAGCCTGTTTCCCCGTCCTTCAGCCAGAATCGCTGGTTGTTGAACGGGCCAAACTTGTCATCCCTCTTCCATTGCTCAAGCCGTCCCTTTGCTTGCTCCAACAGAACCTTCTGGGTATTCATCAAGTAGTGCAACAGTGATCCTCGCGGGTTAATCACCCCGGAAAGGTCCACCACTGCCTTCACGCCAAGCTTTTCAAATCTCGGATCTCCCTGAGCAGCTAACGCCGCCACGCGACGCGCCATCCATCCTCCGTAGCTGTGGCCGACTAACACAACATGCGATAGATCAGCATTCGGAACCCTTGAAGGAAGCTGCTGGATGATCGTCGCCATATCGTCGAGTTGTCCAACCAATGAGAAGGCTGGCAACTCGCCGTCACTCTGGTTTACATCCGGTTGGTTTCGATCCTTCCCGGCTGGCCGATTGTTCCGAAAGTCCGGCCGAACGACGATATAGCCGGTTTGAGTCAACGCTTCTGCCAGCCTCTTGATATGCTCCTGGTCCTTATTGCCAGACAACCCGTGGAAGACAAAGGCAACGGGGTGGCGATCAGCGTCTGCGGGGACGGTAACGGATGCCGTAATCTTTTCGCTTCGCCTGTTTAGAAATGCTTCCAAACCAGCGAAGGTTAACCGCCCTGCCTCGTAACTTGAAAAACCGGTGTGATCCGCCAACTTTTTTTAAAAAAAATTTGCAACTCCGCCCAAAGACAATGCCAATGGTTCGACCTTCAATACCCTTGCTACTTCAGCGAGAACGTGAGCCGCTATGCTGTCCATTTCCAGGATTGCCCGCTCATCCGGCTTCAAAACATCCATAACCAAGCTCCACTCATCTGCATCGGAACGAAATCGGAGTCGCTCAAGCTGACTGCGTAAGATTTCGTCTGCTTTGTCACGTAGATTTGCGACATTCAAAAACGGACCTGGGATTAGAGCCTCAATGAGGATCTCCCGCGTATTCCGATATATACCCTCCGTTCTATCGACTGATGGATCAAAAACCTTGGCTCCCAACAACCCTACAGCTATTGTTTTTTTCCTTAAATCGGTCGCTTCGGATTCACCTATGGCTGTTTGATAAAGATTTGCATAGAGTGATGCAAGAAGGTTTAATGACATTGGTCTTGGAATTTCAGGATTTGCCAGCATTCTTTCCGCTGAAGAGCGCGGCAGGCGATCCGCGGTGACAAGCTGAAACAGCGCCCAACCTTGGAGCGTCAGAATCAATGTTTTATTTAGGTTTTCATCAGGGTCAATGTCCCGTTTAAGGAGTCTATTGCCGACTCGTAAAATGTCATAGAGGTCCGACTCATACAGCTTTCCGACTCGACGTTTGGCCGATTTGGGTAAAGTATAGGCCAGTGTTTCAAATCGGAGCAGATCAAGTTCTTCCAGCCAAACTTGGACCTCGGGATCTTCAAGTTGACTGGGGTTTAACTTGTCTATTATTTTATCAACGCGCTTCATAAGCGTTTTCAAGCCTTTCCAATTCTCCTGGTTTAAGAGGTCATTCGCCTTTTCAAACAAGTCTTCTAGCTTTTTTAAGACTTCTTCCTCCATGCCGGCACTGAGGATCGGGGTCTTGGGGCGGCCAAGGGAAACAGTAACAGTGGCTAGGGAAGCTCTCAAGGCGGCGACCAACTCCGCCTTCGGTCCGACAGGTTTGCCCTGATTATCGGTTTGTTCTTCCAAGCCGGTTTGGCGCAGGGCAAGGGCGGGATTGGGCAGGGTAAGACTGGCAGCTAGGAAGAATGCCAATACCTGCCGCATCGCACTGGATCGATTGAATAGTGGTCGGTGCTGTTTCATTCTCTCGATAGGGTCTATTATCTCAGGTATCCATATCCTTTTCTAATCGCCACAAGTAGCGCGGATAAAAAATCGGGCTGCCGTGACGCAGAACCCTCTGCGCCTCGGCAGCCCGGCCATCCTTGAAGAGCTTTTGAAGGACCCGTAGGCTTTGCCCCCCCATGCTTTCTTCGAAAGCAGGCCTGGGGGGCCCCGCTATCTTTGATTCGCTCTGCGAATCAAGCGGGGGACCCCACCTTTCAGTGGGTGTGCCTCCGCCAAACGACTTAGCGGATCCGCTCCGCCAAAGATCGTTGGCGGATGGCGGACTTTTCGAGGCTGATCACAATAAGTATGGCTGATTTCCGGATAAAGTGTGTAAAAATTTGCCTTTAGGAATAGAGGGCTTCTGGAATTTTTTTGTAGGAAAGGGTCTTGACTCCTTCCTTCATCACATCCATCTCTCCTAATGACGGCGAAGGAAGCCGAACCAAGTAGGAGCTTGTCCGATACCGTCCCATATTCTTTCGAAGCCGGAGCATATTCAGCGCGTCACCCGGCCGGATTGTTCTGGAGGCCTTGGCTTCTATCAAGGCAAGGTTTCGGTCCGCCTTGGGCACTAAAAAATCCACCTCCAGCCCTGGCCTGTCTCGAAAATAATAAAGCTCCTTTCGCCTTCCACGATTTAATTGTGCTTTGACAATCTCGCCGGCGACAAAACCCTCGAAAAGCGGTCCCAAGAAGGGGGACCGCATCATCGTTTTTTCAGATTCAATCCCCAACAGATGCGCCGCCAAACCGCTATCGGCTAAGTAAACCTTGGGAGATTTGACGAGGCGCTTGCCGAAATTCTCATAAAAGGGGGGCACTAGAATGATCTGATGCGTTGCTTCCAGAATGTTGAGCCATTCCGCAACAGTCGGAACGGAGATCCCCAGTGGTGCTGCTATCTCCGTCTTATTCAGCACCTGCCCAATGCGGCTGGCGACCAACGCGAGAAACCGCCGGAAGGTCGTCAGGTCCCGCAAAGAGCTGATTGAGCGAACATCCCGTTCCAGATACGTTTGAATGTACGAGCGGAACCAGGTGTCGGCTTCCATCTGCTTCGTTACGATCTCCGGGAATCCTCCTCGGAAAATAGAGACCTTCCGGCTCTCCTCATACGAGAGTGGCAGGAGAGTAAAGATCGCCGCGCGGCCGGCCATCGATTCGCTCACCCCCTTCATCAACGCCGGTTCCTGAGAGCCCGTCAACAACCACCGCGTCTCTCTCCTGCCCGAAAGATCCGCCTGCGTCCGGATGTAATTCAAGAGTTCCGGCACATTCTGGATCTCGTCTAAAATCGCCGGCAGCCGGAGCCCTTCGACGAACGACCTCGGGTCGTCTTTGATCCGGGCGATGAGGTCCGTGTCTTCAAGCAGATGATAGGACGCCCGAGGAAAACATTTCCCCAAGAGGGTCGTTTTCCCGGAACGCCGGGGCCCCGTGAGGATGAGGACGGGAAACCCTCTTGCCTTCGTCTTTAGCTCGTCTCCCAGAATCCGCCCGATGTATCTCATAAGACAATTCTAAGATGTAATCTTAAATTTGTCAAATTGTTTTGGTTCGGATCAAGGGCAGCGTCCCCGACGGGATTCGAACCCGTGTCGCGGCCTTGAAAGGGCCGTGTCCTAGGCCGGGCTAGACGACGGGGACGGCGAGCGTCAAGAAGTGCCTGACCCCTTTTGGACGTCGTTGGGCGTTTCTTCTTCCGGAACCACGGTGGCCACGGCGGCCAATGTGTCTTTCTCGCCCAACCGCATCAGGCGCACCCCCTGGGCGGCCCGCCCGGTGGTCCGGATTTCTTTGACAGGAGAGCGGATCAGCTGGCCCTGTTGGGTGATCAGCATGATCTCGTCCTTGTCGGAAATGGTCAGCAGGGTCAGCGCCTCCCCGTTCTTCTTCGTCACTCTCAGGTTGATGATCCCTTTGCCGCCGCGGGACTGGTTCCGGTACTGCTCCACCGGGGTCCGCTTGCCGAATCCCTTGGCGGTGACGGTCAGCACCGTCGTCCCCTTCTGGCAGAGAGCCATTCCGATCACTTCATCTTTCTTCCCCAGGGTGACCGCCTTAACCCCTTTGGCTCCCCGCCCCATGTCCCTGACCTGGGATTCCGGAAAGCGGATCGCCTTGCCCTGGGAGGTGGCCAGAAGGAGCTCCTGGTGCCCGTCGGTCATCAGGACCCGGATCAGCCGGTCGCCTGGCTCCAGGCCGATCCCGATGATCCCGCCTCGTCGGGGATGGCTGTACTCGGAAAGCCGGGTCTTCTTGATCAGCCCCTGGGCAGTGAGCATCACCAAGGACTGCTCTTCCTTAAATTCCCGGACCGGAACAAAAGCGGCCGCCTTTTCTCCCGAGGGGATCTCCAGCATGTTGATGATCGCCTTGCCCTTGGCCTGCCGGCTGGCCTGCGGGATGTCGTACACCTTCAGCCAAAAGACCCTCCCCTTGTCGGTGAAGCAGAGCAGGTAGTCGTGGGTGGAGGCGACGAACAGATGCTCGACGAAATCCTCCTCCTTCAGATCCGTCCCCATCGCCCCCTTGCCGCCGCGCCCCTGCCGCCGGTATCCGGAGACCGGCAGGCGCTTGATGTAGCCGGTGTGGGAAATCGTGATCACCACATCTTCCTCGGCAATCAGGTCCTCCACGTTCAGCTCTTCCGCCTGCGCCACGATTTGGGTGCGCCGTTCGTCCCCGAACTCCTTGGCGATCTCCTCTAACTCGTCCTTAATGATGGCAAACACCTTCGATTCGGAGGCCAGGATCGCTTCCAGCTCGCTGATCCTCTTGATCAACGCCAGGTACTCTTCTTCAATCTTGGTCCGCTCAAGGGCCGTCAAGCGCCTGAGCTGCATCTCCAGGATCGCCTGCGCTTGAACCGGCGTCAGCTTAAACTCTTTGATCAGGCCCGCCTTCGCGTCCTCTTCGCTCTTCGATCGACGGATCAGCTTGATGATGGCGTCGAGATTGGCCAGGGCGATCTTCAACCCCTCCAGGATGTGGGCCCGCTCCTGCGCCTTCCGGAGCTCAAACTGAGTCCGGCGAACGACCACCTCCTGGCGGTGCTTGATGTAAACCTGGATGAGCTGCTTCAGGGTGCAGATCTTGGGGCGATTCTCGACGAGAGCCAGCAGGATGACGCCGAAGGTCGTCTCCAACTGGGTGTGCTTGAAAAGCTGATTCAGGACGATCTGCCCGTTGGCATCCCGCTTCAAGTCCACAACCACCCGCAGGCCATCCTTGTCCGACTCGTCCCTCAGATCTGAAATCCCCTCGATCTTCTTGTCCCGAACCAAGCCGGCGATCGACTCGAGCAGGGTTGTTTTGTTCACTTGGTAAGGAATCTCCGTGATGATGATCGACTCCTTCCCTCCCTTGCCAGACTCGATGTGGGCCTTTGCCCGCACCTTGACGATGCCGCGGCCGGTGGCGTAGGCATCCGCAATCCCCTGTCTGCCGGTGATCAATCCGCCCGTTGGGAAATCGGGCCCCTTGATGATCTTCGCCAGCTCCTTGGGCTCCATCTCCGGCCGATCAATGACGGCGATGATCCCTTCCGCCAGTTCGTTCAGGTTGTGGGGCGGGATGTTCGTGGCCATCCCGACGGCAATGCCGCTCGATCCGTTGACCAGCAGGTTCGGCAGTGCCCCCGGCAGGACGCGCGGCTCCATCATCGACTCATCGAAGTTCGGGGCGAAGTCGACCGTCTCTTTATCGATGTCGGCCAGCATCGTCTCTGCCACTTTATCTAATTTTGCTTCCGTATAACGCATGTGGGCAGCATTGTCCCCATCGACGGAATTGTGGACGAACACGCGGGCAGAAAGGAGGAAATTGTGGAGCTCCTCCACCGTAATGTCCCAAACATCCTGCGGCTCGTCGAGAGGTCGCTTTGCGACAACCCGATGATTGTACGTGGCTGCTTGGTCCAGCATCTCATCGAGA
>CAYJTC010000005.1:0-19111 GCA_964372955.1 uncultured Planctomycetia bacterium
GCCCCACTCCCACATCCGGTACACGACGATCCAGAACTGGTCTAAGAACGTTTACAATCTGGTCACCAAGCGGGCCATCGCTCACGAGAACGCCATCGTGGAGTGGCTGGACGGGAACCTGGGGTCCAAGCTGACGATGAAATACCCCGGGGTGATTCTGGCTGGCCCCAAGGCCCGGGGAGAGGTGGTTTCCGTTGCCTTCGCTGGAAAGGGCCAGCATCAGGATGCCGGAGCCAAGATGGTCCATCTGGCTCCGGAAACCAGCTCCACGATCCTCTCCAAATCGATCTCCAAAGACGGGGGACGCACCAGCTACCGGGGGCTGGTGAAGGTTTATCCCCAGGCCGAGCACGTGAAGTCCTCGGTCCGGTGCGACGCCCTGCTGATGGATGAGATCTCCCGCTCTGACACTTACCCGACGATGGAGATCGACGCCAAGCAGGTGCAGATCGGGCACGAGGCGACGGTCAGCAAGGTGGGGGAGGAACAGCTGTTTTACCTGATGAGCCGGGGACTGAAGGAGCAGGAGGCCACGACGATGGTCGTCAACGGCTTCTTCGAGGCCTTCGCCAAGGAGCTTCCGTTGGAGTACGCGGTGGAGCTCAACCGCCTCGTCCAGCTGGAGATGGAAGGCTCCGTCGGCTAAAGGGGACTCTTCCGATGGCGGCGCTGACGGTGGATGATTCGAAAAGGCAAGCCTGGGACCGGTTCCAGGCCCTGCCCTGGCCTTCCAAGACCGATGAGGAATGGCGCCGGACCGATCCGGCTTCTCTCCCAATCTTCGAAAAGGGACAGGCCGCGCCGGCGGCTTCGGCTAGAGGAGGCCTCACCACGGGCTTCTGCCCGGCGGCTTCGGCCGTATCGGCCGGATGGGAACCGCTCTCCCCGGAATGGATCCGCTCCGGAGTGATCCTGACCGACCTGCAGACCGCCCTGCGACAGTTCCCGGAGCTGGTGGAAGAATACCTGTTCCGCAGCGGATCGCCCGAGGGTCTTTCGAAATTCGTGGCCCTGCATCAGGCCCTCTGGAACCAGGGGATCTTCTGCCACGTTCCAGACGGAGTGTCGGTGGACCTGCCGCTGGAGAGCTGGCTGGAGATTCCATCCGGGTCCGCTTCCGTCTATCCCCATATCCTTCTGGTGGTCGGGCGAGGCGCCTCGGTCACGCTGGTGGACGAGCGCAGGCCTTCCGGCAATGGAACGGCTCCCGTCTTCTCCGATGAGATGGTGGAGATCTTCTTGAAGGAGGAGGCGCGCCTAAGCTATATCCGGCTCCAGCGCTGGGACCGGTCCGTCACGGAGCTGTTCACCCAGCGGGCCGTTCTCGAGAAGGATGCCCAGTTCCTGAACGTCCTGGTGGGCCTGGGCAGCCGTTTATCCAAGGCCAACGTGGAAACGGTGCTGGCTGGCCCAGGCGGCCGGTCCGAACTGCTGGGGGTTCTGTTCGGCAGCGACAACCAGCATTTTGACATCCACACCTTGCAAGACCACCAGGCAAAGGCCGCTTTCAGCGACCTGCTTTACAAGAGCGCTCTGAAAGACAGCGCCAAAGCGGTCTACACCGGACTGATCCGGATTCGCAAAGAGGCGCAGAAATCGGACGCCTACCAAGCCAATCGGAATCTCCTCTTGAGCCAGGGGGCCAAGGCCGATTCGATCCCGATGCTGGAGATTGAGGCCGATGACGTCCGCTGCACGCACGGGGTGGCGGTGGGCCCGGTGGACGAGGAGCAGGCGTTCTATCTGATGAGCCGCGGGCTTTCTGAACCGGAGGCCCAGCGGCTGATCGTCGAAGGATTTTTTGAGCAGGTCTTCCAGCGGATCCCGCTGGAGAGTTTACGGGAACAGCTGGCGGCCGAGGTGGTTGCCCGCTTGGGAACATAACGAGAGAGGAGCGATAAAAGGATGATCACGTTGACGGAGAAAGCGGTTCAGAAGGTGCAGGATCTTCTGCAGCAGGAAGGCAAGGCTGGTTACGCCCTGCGGCTAAGGGTAGTGGGAGGGGGATGCTCCGGCTATTCCTACAACCTGGATTTCGAGCAGAACCCTGCCCTGGGAGACTCGGTGTTCGAGAACCAAGGGGTTAAGATCATGGTGGACCCTAAATCCCTGGCGATGATCGATAACTGCCAGGTGGACTGGGTGGACGCCTTGACGGGGGCCGGCTTCACGATCCAGAATCCGAACGCGAAGGGATCTTGCGGCTGCGGCCATTCCTTTACGGTATAGGTTCGAACCGAACGACTTTGGATTTTACGATGATTGACGTAGGAAAAATTCGGGAAGATTTCCCGATCCTGAAGCGGGAAATCCACGGCAAGCCGCTCATCTACCTGGATAACGCGGCCACCTCGCAGAAGCCGCGCCAGGTGGTGGAGGCGCTGGTGGAATTTTACACCCGCTGCAACGCCAACATTCACCGGGGAATCCACGCCTTGAGCGAGGAGGCCACGGTCCGCTATGAGTCCGCCCGGGAAAAGGTGGCCCGATTCATCGGAGCGCCCAAACCGGCCACGGTGATCTTCACCCGCAACGCCACCGAGGCGATCAACCTGGCGGCGCACGGCTGGGGCCGGAAACACCTGGAGGCCGGAGACGAGATCCTGCTGACCGAGATGGAGCACCATTCCAACCTGGTTCCCTGGCAGATGCTGGCCCAGGCCAAAGGGGCGGGCTTAAAGTTCATCCCGGTCGATGGAAACGGGGAGCTGGCGATCGAGGAGCTTCCCCGCCTGATGGGACCCCGGACAAAGCTGGTGAGCTTAACCCTGATGTCCAACGTCCTGGGAACGATCAACCCGGTCAAGGGAATCATTCAAGCCGCCCACGCCCGCGGGATCCCGGTGCTGGTGGATGGGGCTCAAGGAGTTCCCCACCTGCCGGTCAATGTCCTGGAGATGAACTGCGATTTCCTGGTTTTCTCGGCTCATAAGATGCTGGGCCCCACCGGTGTGGGGGTTCTGTACGCCAAGGAAGCCCTGCTGGAAGAGATGGACCCTTTCCTGGGCGGCGGAGACATGATCCGGGACGTCTGGCTGGACCACGCCATCTGGAATGACCTGCCCTGGAAATTCGAGGCCGGGACCCCCAACGTCGCGGATGTGATCGCCTTCGGGGCGGCCATCGACTATCTGGCCGGCATCGGCATGGGGGAGGTTCGCCACCATGAGGAGGAGCTGACCCGGTATGCCCTGGGCCGCCTGCGGGAGGTGGAGGGACTGGTTCTCTACGGGCCGGCTGATCCGGCCCGGCGGGGAGCGGCCCTCTCCTTCAACGTCAACAGCCTGCATCCCCACGACCTGGGCCAGCTTCTGGATGGAGAGGGGATCGCCATCCGGGCCGGCCATCACTGCTGCAAGCCGCTGATGCGCAAGCTGGGAGTGGCGGCTACCGCCCGGGCCAGCTTTTATCTGTACAATTCCACGGCAGAGGTGGACGCCTTGATCAAAGCGCTCTGGAAAGCCAAGGAGGTTTTTTCCGTTGTCTCTCACCGATGACCTTTACCGGGAGATCATCCTGGAGCATTTCAAGAACCCGCGCAATCATGGGCGGCTGGAGCAGGCGGACATCCTCGCCCAAGGGGCCAACCCATTCTGCGGGGACGAGCTGGAGCTGACGATCGCTATGGAAGGCCAGCAGATCCACCAGGTCAAGGCTGACTGCAAGGGCTGCTCCATCAGTCAGGCTTCCGCCTCCATGATGACCGAGGCGATCCAGGGTCGGACGCTGGCTGAGGCGGAGGATTGGGCCAAGCGGTTCAAGAGGATGATGCTGGAGAATGCCCCGTGGGATCTGCCCTCCGAGATGGAGGACCTGGAATCCCTGGAGGGAGTCAAGAAATATCCGGTCCGGATCAAGTGCGCGATCTTAGGATGGAACACCCTTCTGGAAGGGATCTCCGCCCACCGGCATGGCCAGCATGAGGCCAAACATGTGGAGGGAGAGGAGGGAGAGCATTGGGCCCTGGCGCAGAAGGCAGCCTCTGAGGAACCTGTTCCGGCCCCCGCTAGTGACGGGTCTGCCTCGGCCTCTGCTGGGGAGGGTTTCAAGGACCAGGTGACGAATGCCTTGAAAACGGTGATGGACCCGGAACTGAACATGAACGTCGTGGACTTAGGGCTTATCTACGGGGTCGAGATCCAGGATGGGCTGGTCAAAGTGAGCTACACCCTGACCAGTCCCGGATGCCCGCTGGGGCCGGTGATCAAAGGCCAGATGCAGAGCGCTTTGGGGCGCCTGCCCTGGGTGAAGGAGATCCAGGCGGACTTAAGCTGGAATCCGCCGTGGGATCCGCACACGATGGCCTCGGAAGAGGCCAAGACGGAGCTGGGAATCTGGTGATGGACACAAAGACAAAAGGGGTCAGACCCCTTACAGGTAAAACGGAGTTTCACAGGGGTCAGACCCCGGGTCTGACCCCTCGGATCGGGAACACCCCGTTGATCCCTCTGAAAAAGATCGGGCGGACGGTTCCGAAAGTAACTCTGCTGGCTAAGGCGGAGTGGTTTAACCCGGGAGGATCGGTCAAGGACCGGGCCGCGGCCCGCATCGTGGCTGAGGCGGAACGGACCGGCCAGCTCACGCGGGAACGGGTCCTGCTGGACGCCTCCTCCGGAAACACCGGGGTGGCCTACGCGATGATCGGGGCCGCTCAAGGCTACGCGGTGAAGCTTTGCGTGCCGGCCAACGCCAGCTCCGATGTTCTCCGGACCATCCGGACCTTCGGGGCAGAGGTGGTCTTAACCAGCCCGATGGAAAGCTCCGACGGGGCGATCCGGGAAGCCCAGCGCCTGGCTCAAGAAGAACCGGGCCGTTATTTCTACGCCGACCAGTACAACAACCCGGCCAACTGGAAGGCCCACTACCAGACCACCGGCCCGGAGATCTGGGAGCAGACGGAAGGGGCCCTCACCCACTTGATCGCCGGATTGGGAACCAGCGGCACCCTGATGGGAACCGGGCGGCGGCTCAAGGAACTTAACCCGGCGATCCAGGTGATCGCCGTTCAACCGGATTCCCCACTCCACGGGCTGGAGGGGCTTAAGCACATGTCCACCTCGATCGTGCCGGGAATCTACGATCCGAACTTCCCGGACAGGAACCTAGAGGTCCGGACCGAGGAGGCCTACACGATGGTCAAGCGGGCAGCCCAGGAGGAAGGTCTGCTGATCGGGATCTCCGCCGGAGCGGCGTTGGCGGCGGGCCTGAAAACCGCTCAGGAGCTGGAGGGAGGGATGATCGTCATGATTTTTCCGGATGGAGGCTCGCGTTATCTCGATGAACAGTTCTGGAAGCAATAATTCACCGACCCTCAGCCACGAGGAGATTCAGCGGTACAGCCGGCACCTGATCATGCCGGAGGTCGGCATGCAAGGACAGAAAAAGCTCAAAGCCGCTTCCGTCCTGCTGATCGGGACCGGAGGGCTTGGATCTCCCCTGGGCCTTTACCTGGCCTCAGCCGGAGTCGGGCGGATCGGTTTAGTCGACTTCGACCTGGTCGACTTCACCAACCTCCAGCGGCAGGTCCTGTACACGACCCAGGATGTGGGCCGCCCGAAGCTGCAGGTCGCCCAAGAGCGGTTGTCGGCGATCAACCCTTACATCACGATCGAAACCCATGAGGTCCGACTCTCCTCGGACAACGCGATGGAGATCTTAAGCGGCTACGATGTGATTGTGGATGGGACCGACAACTTCCCTACCCGGTACCTGGTCAACGACGCCTGCGTCCTGCTGGGCAAACCGAACGTCTACGGCTCGATCTTCCGGTTCGAAGGGCAGGCCTCGGTCTTTGACGCCTCCCGAGGTCCCTGCTACCGGTGTCTTTATCCGGAGCCGCCCCCGCCGGGGCTGGTCCCCTCCTGCGCGGAGGGAGGGGTGCTGGGGATCCTGCCGGGGATCGTGGGCACGATCCAGGCCACCGAGACGATCAAGCTGATCATCGGCAACGGGGAGCCGCTGATCGGACGTCTGCTTCTGTTTAACGCGCTGAAGATGCGGTTCCGGGAACTCAAGCTCCGGAAGAGCCCCACCTGTCCGATCTGCGGGCCCAACCGCACGATCACCCAGCTGATCGACTACGAGGAGTTCTGCGGCCTGCGCCGAGGCCAAGAAGCCGGGGCCGCCGCCAGCGCAGAGGGCCCGGAGATCACCGCGGAGGAGCTCCAGGGACTGCTGAAGAAGAACGGATCCATCAAGCTGGTGGATGTCCGGGAACCGCATGAGTACGAAATCTGCCGCATCCCCGGGGCCCAGCTGATCCCCACCTCCGAGTTCATGCAGAGGATCGGGGAGCTGGACTCCGCTGATGAGATGGTCTTTTACTGCCACAAGGGGATCCGCAGCCGCAAGGCGGTGGAGATTCTCAGGAACGCCGGCTTCCGGAAAGTCCGGTCGCTGGCCGGCGGAGTGGACGCCTGGGCCCAGAAGGTGGACCCCTCCATGCCTCGGTATTGACAGATGGTTTCTAAGCTGAGCGAGGAACAGGCCCGACAGGAGTTGGCAACGCTGCCGGGGTGGGAGCTGAAAGAAGACCAGATCACTAAGCTCTACAAGTTCAAGGATTTCGCTCAGGCGCTGGCGTTCGTCAACCGGGTGGGGGGCTTGGCCGAAACGGCCGACCATCATCCGGACATCGATATCCGCTACAGCAAAGTCATCCTGACCCTATCCACCCATTCCGCCGGCGGCTTAACGGAGAAGGATTTCGAGCTGGCCCGCCAGATTGATCCCTCGGATAACCGGGCTTAAATAGGCTGACTCTTCGCCTGCCTTCTGTCCCTGCGGGCCTTCGCGACGGACAGAAAGATCGAGACCGCCAGCAGCGTCCCGATCACCGCCAAGGAAACTCCGATCGGCACGGGGTAGATGCTGTGGATGAGCATCTTGGCTCCCACGAAGATCAGGATCGCCGCCAGCCCGTAACGCAGATATGCGAAGCGGACCATGGCGCCGGCCAGCACGAAATAAAGGGCCCGCAGACCCAGGATCGCGAAGACGTTGGAGGTGTAGACGATGAAGGGGTCGCGCGCCACCGCCAGCACGGCCGGCACCGAATCGGTGGCGAAAATGACGTCCGTCAGCTCCACTACCAGTAGCACCACCAACATCGGCGTAGCCATCCAGCGGCCGTGCTCCCGGACTAAGAAAGACTGTCCCCGGAATGTAGCGGTCACTGGGACGATCTTCCGGAAGAATCGGATGACCGGATTTTTTTCTGGATGAACCTCCGCATCCTCTTTGGCGAACCGGATCCCGGTCAGGACCAGAAAAGCCCCCAGCAGGTAGGTCACCCACTGGAACCGCTCAATCAGCGCCAGGCCCGCGTAGATGAAGAGGCCCCGCATCAACAGCGCGCCCAGGATGCCCCAGAAGAGCACCCGGTGCTGATAGGCCGCATCCACTGAGAAATAGGTGAAAATCGCCACAAAAACGAAGAGGTTGTCCACACTGAGGGACTTTTCGATCAGGTAGGCGGCCAGGAACTCCATTCCCTTCTGGGAGCCGAAGACTGCGAACACCCCGGCGTTGAACAGGAGGGCTACCCCAATCCAGACCCCGCTCCAAATGAACGCCTCCCGGAACGATTCCTTATGGGCCTTGCGGTGGAAGACGCCCAGGTCGATGGCCAGCATGCCCAGCACCAGAATGGAGAAAACGGCCCACGCCATGGGAGAGTGAATCACCGGACTATCCCTCCGTCATCTGGCTGGGCCGGCACTCCTCGCAGGGGCAGAGGGAGCGCAGGTACTCGTGGGAGAACAGGCCGGTGGTGTGCCCATCGCTGAACCGGACCGCCACCGCGTAGCGGCCTACGGGACTGAGCTCCAAGGCGCGCAGGTCGGGTGGGATCTGAGAAGGGATCCCCTCCCGGCAGGCAGCGCAGGGACAGTGGGCCCGCAGAGTGGCCCATGGATACAGGCTCTCGTGGCCGTCGCTCCAGCGGACCTTGAGGGCCGTTTGGCCCACCCGTTCGATCCGCTCCGGGTCGGTGCTTTTGTCTGACATCACAATGCTATAATCGGTCCGATGACTCACTTATCGTTGTTCGAATCGCTTCCCCGCGGATTCCTCGCCGTCCGGGGTGCCGACCGGGTGAAATTCCTTCAGAATTTGCTGACCCATGATATCAAAGGCCTTGCGCCCGGACAAGGAAGACCGGCCTGCCTGCTGGATCGGCATGGCAAGATCCGGCTGGCGGCGATTGTCCATGCCTTGCCAGACCGGCTTCTGCTTGAGCTGGAAGCGGGCGATCTGGAACGGGCGAGCAAGGAGCTGGAGACGTACCGGATCTCCGAAGCGGTGGAGTTTGCGGAGGAGAATCCTCCGCTTCGGGTTATCCCCTTGCACGGCCCCGGGGCTGCCGAGCTGCTCTCAGCGGTCTGGCCCGGGATTGCCCTGCCTCAAAACTCCTTGAGCCGCGTGGAAGGGCCGGCCGGATCCGGAATTTCCTCCATCGTCCGTTGGGATCTGTTCCGTCAGCCCGGCTTCCACCTTTGGGTGGAGCCGACGAGGGAACCAGAGATCCGGGCCCGGCTGAAAACCAACGGCGCCCCATCTTTTCAGGCCGCCCGAATCGAAGCCGGCATCCCCTGGCCCGGTCCAGAGATGAATGAAACGGTGATCTTGAACGAACTGGGGACGGAGGAGTGGGTCAGCTTCACCAAGGGCTGCTTCATCGGGCAGGAGATCGTGGCCCGAATCAAGCACCGGGCCCACCCGCCCCGACTGCTCAAAGGCTTTCTCCTGGAGGGACAGAAGGCCCCTCCGTCTGGGAGTCTGATCCGGTTAGCGGGCGAGCCGGTGGGGGTGATCACCTCCGCCTGCTTCTCCTTTACTTTGAATCAGGTGATCGCCCTGGGGTTCCTCAAGTACGGCCTGGAATCGGAGCAGGTCCAGGTGGAAACGCCATCAGGCCCGATCGAAGCAGCGGTGGCGAAGCTGCCTTTCGCGGAATAAAGAGCCCTACCGGGAGAGCGAAACGCCCACCTTCTTACAGCGCCGCTCCACCGGGCAACGGCTGCACCAGGGAGAGATCGGCCGGCAGATCGTCTGCCCGAAGGCAACCAGGAGGTCGTTATAGGAGATCCAGTGCCGCTTGGGGAGCTTGCCCCGAAGGGCCATCTCGGTCTGCTCCGGAGTTTTCGTCCGCACGTAGCCCAGCCGGTTGGAGATCCGGTGGACATGGGTGTCGACGCAGATGCCCAACTTCTTGAAAGCCACTGTCACCACCAGGTTGGCCGTCTTGCGCCCGACCCCCGGCAGGGTCAACAGCTCCTCCAGCCGGTTGGGAACCTTCCCCTGGAATCGACCGATCAGGTGCTGGCAGATCTGATGGATTCGCAGCGCCTTGGTCCGGTAGAAACCAACCGGGTAGATCAGTTTCCGGATCTTCGCCAAAGGAAGGTTCAACAGCTGCTGCGGGGTCCGGGCCCGGGCGAACAGCCGGGCCGAGGCCTGCCCTGTCACCTCATCCTTGGTCCGGAGGGACAGCAGGCAGGAGATCAAGATCTGAAAGGGGTCTCGGGTCGCCTTGCCGACTTCAGTGACCGCCGGGAGTCTCCAATCCCGGGAAGCCCTCTGCAGGCGGCGGACCACCGCGTCGATGTCGGAATCTCGCAAGGGGAGAGGTTAGCGGAGGACCAGCTCGGTGTCGGTGGCCCGAACACCGTCGAGCTTGCGGATCTTGGAAACAATCACGGCCAGCTCTTCGTACGGCTCGGCGTCCACAAAGGCGATCATGTCGTGGACGCCGGTCACCTGATGGACAAACTGGACGCCGGACATCTTCCGGATCGCCTCTTGGGCTTCCGCTTCCCGACCCGCCAGGACGTCAACCATCACGAATGCTTTAGGCATAGCCTTAGTCTACTAGAATTTTCGGAAAAGGCCAACCACCTTCCCTAAAATTCTCACCGACTGGTTTTTAGGATGGATGAACATCGGCTCAATCGCCGGATTCTCCGGCTGAAGCCGGATCCGGCCGCCCCGCTCCCGGTAAAACCGCTTCACCGTGGCCTCTCCCTCGATGAGGACCGCCACGATCTGGCCGTTCTCCGCTTCCGGCTGGGGCCGGACCACCACGTAATCTCCATCCATGATCCCTGCCCCTGTCATGCTTTCTCCATGCACCCGCACGGCGAAGCAGCCGGGGTTCGGAACCCAGCGGGGGTCCATACTGATCCGTTCCTCCACATTCTCCTCCGCCAGGATCGGAGAGCCGGCGGCGATCCGGCCGACCACCGGAATAGAGATTGGTGGAGGGTGGAGGGTGGAGGGTGTGAGATCGCAAATATCCCCCTTCACCCTAGACCCTTCACCCTTCACCAACACCCGGATTCCCCGGGCCTGGCGGGACCGCTCGATGAATCCCTTTCGAACCAGCGCATCCAGATGAACCGTCACTCCTCGAAGCGATTTCAAGCGCAAACCCTCCCTGAGTTCGCGGATCGTGGGGGGAGCCCCTTGCTCAGCGGTCTGGCGCCGGATCAGCTCCAGCACCTGTTGCTGTCGGGAAGTCAAACTCGCTTTATCCATGACCCCATTTTAGAGAAAACATTTGTCTACTGTCAAGCTTAAAGAAACTACCCCACGGGACAATGCAAGCTCAGACAAACTGAACCTTGAGTTCCTTGCCGAGGGCGTGAGCCAGCTTGATGAGGGTCCGCAGAGAGTAGCTCGTGTTCCGTGGGTCTTCGAGGCGAGAGACCATTTGCTGACTGGTATGCAGGAGCCGCGCCAATCGTTTCTGAGAAAGCTTCTTCTTGTCTCGGAGTCGAGCAATTTGAACGGCCAATTGCGCGTAGACCCCTTCCTCCCCAAACCCCTTGCGGAACTCCTCGCCTTTAAGCTGCCCCTTCAGATAGTCTTGAAACCGTCGTGCGCCTTTCATAGGTCAATTTCACCTCGCTCTAATCGATGATAGAAATCCGCCATATATCTCTCGGCTCGGCCGATTCCTCCTTCAGAGATCGCCGCCGTTTTCTTCACAAAACCATGCATCACCACGACCCATTTCCCATAAAAGAAATAGAGGAACCGATGATGCATCCCGCCAAAGCTGACCCGGAGTTCCCGAATCTTTCCTCGAACCACGTCGGCATACGGCCTGGGAAGGTTTGGCCCTTCCCTCTAAGGATACACTATTTTTAGTGTACAATCAAGGATCGCCGTCATCTACACTCTCTCATTATATAATACATTTGTCTACTATTAAGCTAAAAAATAACACGACTCATGCAAAACCGTTCGTGCTGATCCTGAGCAAAGTCGAAGGGTCGAAGCACGAAATGCCTCTTCACCCTTCGACAGGCCTGTCCTGAGCAGGCCGTTCCCCTTCGACAAGCTCAGGGTGAACGGCCTTGCCGAAGGGCTCAGGGTGAACGGCTCAGATTGCATGACTCGTGAAAATAAAAGGAGGGCAATTCGTGGAAAATTACGCCATCAGGATAAGCGTGTAGGTGTTCCCCTGTGTTGCAGTCTATGGATGCGGCGTGATGGCGAGATCGTGATTGGGCCCTTTTGAGGCCCATAGCACCAGAAGATTCGGTACGCAGCCGGGGTGTGTTGCTGAACGTATGCCTCAAAGACCTTTTTATGGGGATGGTATGGGTTTTCGTATCTGTTTAGCGGTTTGAGACAGTGACGAGGGCTAAAATCGCCCTGAAATGGCTGCAAGCTTGTTGTCATTGCGAGGGAGCGAAGCGACTGAAGCAATCTCTCGTCAGAAAAACGAGATTGCTTCCCCCCCAAGTTTCGATTTGGTTCGCGAAGCGAAACAAATCGTTGGGGGGTCGCAATGACGAAATTCTCTCAGATGCCACCCTTAGAAGCTCAGATCCAGGGAGCCCTCGAACTGGTCGTCGTCGAGCTCGTGGATCAAATCCACGTGGCGCCATCCCAGCGTGAGGAAAGGATCCCATCGGGCCCAACCAGGCAGGGGGATCTTGAACCCGGCCCCCATCTCGTTGCGGATCCCCTGGCCTTCTTCCAAATCCACCGTGTACTCGTTGAGGGCGTACACCTCCACCGGCTTGGAGCGGACCGCCCAAGGCAAAGGGACGCCCACCAGGAACCGGCCTTCCCATTCAAACCGGTCGGAGTCCGGCTTGACCCAGGCCCGCTGGAACCCGCTGCCAACGGTGATCCAGGACAGAGGCCTTTTCCATGGAGCAAACGGCCTGCCCCGCAGTTCCACCCCCGCCTCCATTCGGGACCAGAGGCCTTGATCCAGGTTGTCGCGCGCTTCTCCAAAAGGAATCAGCCACCAGTCCGAACGAACCAGCCATTGAAGCTCCAGCCGCTCAATGAACTCGCTGGCTACGTCCCCCTTGTCCCGAAGATTGGCGCGGGCGCCTTGATTGAGCTGGAAAACCGGGCGGTCCGCGAAGGCCCTGCAGGGAAGAAAAGCAAACGGGAAGAAGAGAAGTGCTGCCGCCAGTGCCGCATGCGCGAGCCGCGGCCGGTCTCTCACTGCTTCAGGTCGAGGGATTCCAGGGTGTGCCCCCGGGCTGACAGGATCCGCTCGATGGCGTCTCCGATGACCCGGTTGGGGGTGGAAGCGCCCGCGGTGACTGCGATCGTCACCGGGCCGGCGGGTAGCCACCCTTCGGTGACGACCACCTCGGACTTGCCCACCGGCTTGTGCCGGATCGCGCTAGCTGAAAGGATGCTGCTGGCCTCATCGATGTGGTAGGCCGAGGCGTACTGGGAGGCGATCTCGCACAGGTGGTTGGTGTTGCTGGAATTGAACCCGCCAATGATGATCACCAGATTCACCGACTGCCGGACCAATTCCAGAATCGCGTCCTGCCGGTCCTGGGTGGCGCTGCAGATCGTGTCGAAGTTCCGGAAATGGACGCCAAGTTGATCCGCCCCGTATCGGTCGAGGAAGGCCTCCTTGAGCATCTGGGCGATCTCCAGGGATTCGCTGGAGAGCATCGTCGTCTGGTTGGCTACCCCGATCCGCTGGAGGTCCCGGTCCGGATCGAAGCCGGAGGAGCATTTGGCGGCAAAGTGAGCTAAGAAAGCCCGGCGGTCCCCGCCCCGGCGGATGTAGTCGCAGACCAAGGCCCCCTCCGCCTTGTCCCAGACCACCAGATATTTGCCTTCCGGAAATTGGGTCGCCCGGGAAACAGTGGCCCGCGTCTCCTCATGCCGGTAATTCCCGTGGACGATGGCGGTGAACCCCTCCCGGGCGTACTGCTCCACCCGCTTCCAGACCTGGATCACCGACCCGCAGGTGGCGTCCACCAGCACGCAGCCCTTGGTACGCAGAAGCTCCATCTCCTCCACCCGGGTCCCAAAGGCGGCGATGATCACCACATCCTGCGAGGAAAGATCCTCGATCTTCTTGTCTCGGGGGCCCGGCCCGTTCAGGAAGCCGATCCCCATCTCCCGCAGGCAGTTGTTCACCCGCGGGTTGTGGATGAGCTCCGTGGTCAGGTAGATCGCCCGATCCGGGAACTGCTTGCGGGTCTCGTATGCATAGTCGACCGCGCGCTCCACCCCGTAGCAGAAACCGAACTCCTTGGCCAGCAAGAGGGTCAACCCCTCCACCTGGAGCCGGTTGCCCCGGGCCCGGATCTCCTCCACCAGGCGGCTCCGGTAGTCGGAGGCCAGGTCTTCCTGGACCTGCTCCTTGAGTCCAAAGCCGCGTCGGAAAATCTGGACTTCCTGAGTCTTAAGCATGGGAACATTATAGTATAATGGGTCCTGTGAAGGCGACGCATTTTCGAAAACTCCTCCAACAGCCTAAGCCGGTCGTGCTGGCCGGAGCCCACGACGCCATCAGCGCCAAGCTGGTGGAGCGTTCCGGCTTTGACGGGGTCTGGGTCTCCAGCTTCGGGCTCTCCGCCGCCCAGAAATCGATGCCGGATGCCAACGTCCTGACGATGACCGAATCCCTGGAGGTGGCCAAGAACATGAACGCCGCCGTTAAGATCCCGGTCATCGCCGACTGCGACAACGGCTACGGCAACGCCATCAACTGCATGCGGACCGCCGCTGAGTTCTCTGGGGTCGGCATCGCCGGCATCTCCCTCGAGGATGCCACCTTCCCGAAGCGCTGTTCCCTCTACCCGGGCCGCCACGATCTGGTCTCCTTGGAGGAGATGGCCGGCCGGATCCGGGCGGCCAAGACCGCCTGCGGCGATTCGCAGATGGCGGTGATCGCCCGGACCGAAGCCTTGATTTCGGGGCTGGGCTTAGAGGAGGCCCTGAAGCGGGCGAATGCCTACGCCCAGGCCGGGGCCGACGCCCTGTTGATCCATTCCAAAGCCAAGTCGGCCCAGGAGGTCCTGGCCTTCGCCCAGCAATGGAAAGGATCCACCCCGCTGGTCGTAGTACCCACGATGTTCCCCAATGCCAGCGTGGAGGAGCTGTTCCAGGCCGGCTTCAAGGTGATCATCTTCGCCAACCAGGCCCTCCGGGCGGCCGTGGCCGCGATGCGGGATCAGCTCCGGATCCTTCGGAAGGAGGGCCGGGCCGAGGTGATCGACGGCAGCATCGCTCCCCTGCAGGAGGTGTACGACCTGGTCGGCGTGGAGGAATTCCAGGCGCAGGAGGAGGCCTTCATCCCCGGTTCCGAGGAACCGGTGAAGGCGGTGATTCTAGCGGCCGGTTTTGAGGAGCATCTCCTGCCGCTCATTGAAGACCGCCCCAAGGCAATGCTGGAGATCAAGGGCCGCTCCATCCTGGAGCGGCAGGTCAGTCTTCTGCGGGCCGCTGGCATCACCGACATCTCGGTCGTGCGCGGCTACCGGGCGGAGGCGGTGAAAGAGCCCAATGTCCGGTTCTACGAGAACCCGGATTACCGCTCCAGCGGGATCGCCGCTTCCTTGTTCCGAGCTCAAGAGGCCCTCAAGGGCCGGGTCCTGGTTCTGTACGGGGACATCCTATTCGACCGGGCGATCCTGGAGCGATTGCTGTCGGCCCACGCCGATGCGGGGCTGGCGGTGGACCGGGCCTGGGTGGATCTGTTTCGGGGGGAAGGCCGATCGCCCGAAGGGACTGAGCTGGTCGTCGCCTCGGATCGGCCAGCGCAGAGTCACCGATTCCTTCCTTCCGATGAACCGATCGCCATCTCCAGGATCGGCCAGTGGATCGACAAGGAATCGGCCGGCGGCGAGTTCATCGGGCTGGCCTGCTTCTCCCCGAAAGGGATGGGCTGGCTCCAGGAAGTGTACGAGGAAGGCCTGAAGAGCCCGCCGGGCCGGCCCTATCAAGAAGCGGCCTCCTTTTCCCAGGCCTCATTGACCGATCTTCTGCAGGAGCTGATCGACCGGGGCCGCCCGGTTCAAGCCATCGAGATCTACAAGGGGTGGCTGGAGGTCGATACCTTCGAGGATTACCAGCGGGCTTGGAGCAAACTGTAACACCCGTCAAAAAGTGCCTGGCACTTTTTGACGGTAGAAGAGGCGACGGCGTTCCTTCCAGAGATAGCCCATCCAGAAAACCTGCGCGCCGACGGCCGTCGCGCATAGAAAAACCAGCCGCAGATCCAGGATCAGGGCCGCCGCCACCAGCAGGGAGAAATTTTCTTGGGTTAAGTTAACCTTCATCCATCGGCCCCATCGGGAATCGGAAGCGGCTCCTTCCCCCCGCGAGGGATCCCCGAAAACTGCCGGCCCAAATCCTTTGGCCTTGGCGAAGGCGGTCACTCCAAAACTCAGCGCGATCCCGATGGCGGCCGCCCAGCTAGCCCCCGTCACCCAGGCCGGCGCCCCCCAGCGGCGCAAACCGGCGGCCAACGCCAGCGGCAGCGCCGTCTGAATGACGGCGTCCACCCCTACGTCGAACCAGCCGCCCCAGCGGGAGATCAATCCCCTGGCGCGGGCCACCTCCCCGTCCCAATTATCGACGATATAAAAGAGCTGAAACAGCAGCGCGGCCAACAGACCCTCCCCATATCCGCCGGGCTGGATCATGACCAGCGAACCCAGACCCAGAAGGAAACTCAAGCCCGTCCATTGATTCGGGGTTACCGGCAGGCGAAGCGCCCACGGCAGAAACCGGCGGCTGATTACCCGGTTCAGACAAGCCGGCATGGCCCATCGGGGAAGAATCTCTTCCGCGGCCCGGCGCAGGTCCTCCGGCGTGTCGATCTCGATCCAGGGCAGCCCCTCGCTGGTTTCGAACCCGACCGGGACCTGCCGGAACAGGTCCGGATAAACTTGCTCATGCTCGATTCCGACCACCCCGGAATCTACCTTTTCCTCCAGCAGGCCGCGCAGGATCTGGGCGGCGGATCGATCCAGCTTCAAGAATCCGATCGATTCTCCGAACCGCCTCCAGCGGGCCAACTGCTCCGGCGAAGGCCGCTTGGCGATGTGCAGGACCCGCTTGCCTTCTCCGAAGACCATCTGTTCCTCGCCGGTGTCCGGCGCGGAGGGATCCACCAGGACACAATTCCGGTGGGGGGAGCGGAGCAGCTTCTCCAGAAAGACCGGAGGATACAGGACGTCGGCGTCCATGATCAGGACGTCCCCGTCCAGGTGGGCCCGGGCAGTCCAGAGCGAGAGGATCGCCCCTTCCCGGTAACGTGGATTTTCCAGGATGGTCAGACGAAGGGACCCGGCCCGCGCCCGAGCCTCGGCTTCCACCTCCTGCCTCCGGTAGCCGACCACCAGCGCCAGCTCCCGGATGCCGGAGGCCCACAGGGCATCTAGATTCATCTGAAGCAGGGAGCGATCCCCCACCTTCAGCAGGCACTTGGGCAAAGCATCCGGGCCCATCCGCCTGCCTACCCCGGCGGCCAAAAGAATGGCCTTCACCCCGCCCCTCCGAAGTTATGCCCTCGGCATGAGAGGACTTGGTTGGGAGGTTCTTGGTAAAAAAGTAGCCGAGGGCATCTGCGCCTTCGACGCAGCGATCCCGCCCCTTCAGGGGCGGGATCAGAACTTCGGAGGGGCGGGGTCAAGGGATCAGATCGGATTCCGGATAAACGGGGAGTTTAGCCTGCGGCTGATTGAGACACCGGCCGGTCCTCAGATCAAAAAGCCAACCGTGGAGCGGACAGCGGACCGCAACGGTGCCAAGCACCGTTTCAAGGTGGCCCCAGGCCAAGGGTCCGCCCCGATGCGGGCAGCGGTTCCCGATTCCGTAGAGGCGGCCTTCCACGTTAAAGACGGCCACCTCCTGCCCCTCCTGGTGGACCACACAGGACTGCCCGGACTTTAAATCCTGGATCGGGATCCCCTCTTTCCCCTCTTGCCCTTCTCTCACCTCTTTCTCTTCTTTCCCCTCTTGCCCCTCTTTCCCATTCTCTTATCACACTTGCGCGACTGCCGGGCGCAAGAAAGTGGGGTTGCCCGGCACATACCCCCACCGGCGGACAACCTCCATCGGATCGCTCTGCCGCCAGGCCTGGTATTTGAGCAGGGCATCCAGCCCGTCGCAGGTCCGCTCCAGGTTCAGCTCCTCCCCCGGGAAATCGGGCCAGCCGTTGGGCTGGGTCTTGTGGGCGACGATCCATTCCATCGCCTTGTCCATCGCGGGCCGGCACCGCTCTTCCATCCTGAGGATCTTCGACAAGATCAGGGTAGAGCGGGTGCAGTCCATCGTGTGGTCCACGTTCTTGCCGTCCCAGGAGCCGTCGGTATCCTGGTGGTTCAGGATCCAGTGCAGCGCCTTCTCCACGGAAGGCCGAACCGGCAGACCCTCCGGAAGAACCAGCGAAGCCACCACCGCGTCTTGCCCTAAGTGGGCGGTCGTTTCCACCCCAGAGGGGTGGAACTGCGGGTCGTACCAGCCTCCATCCTGAGACTGCCCGTCCAGGATAAACCGCAGGCCTTTTCGCCAGGAAGAGCGGACCGTCTCTTTCATCTTCGGGGTCCCCAACGCCAGGACCACATTGAAGAAGCTGACCGGATGCGACGTGGTGTCCAGGTCTCCCCATTCGCTGTCCACCCAGCGGCCGTCGGGCTTTTGCCCGGCCAGGAAGTAGTCGATCGATTTCCAGACCGATTTCTCCAGTTCCGGGTGATTCAAAACAGCGTTGGCCCGGATCAGCATCAGCCCGCAGAAAGCGGAAACCCACGCGGCCGATTCCTTCTCCTGCGACTCCCGGCCCCATCCGCCGTCCGGATGCTGGACCTGAATCAGCGCTTGGTACTCGGGAAGCGACTCTCCGGCTTTCCCCATGTGAAGGAGCACCCGGAGGGCGTGGGCCACCAGCTCCATGTCCTGCGGCCCTTTCGTTAAGCTCCATTGGGCGTTCACCCGGTTCAAGAACTGAAATTCCGATTCGATGAGCGTTGCCACCCTGTCTAGATCCATCATCCTCCTTTTTCTGTCAGAAGGGGTCAGGCACTTTTTGACATTTCCTGAAGCCCCTGCGAAAGAGCCTGGCCCGCCTGCCGGATCTCCTCCCGAAACCGCTGAAGATCTTTCCAGCGCGGCGGATTCAAAAGATGCCGCGCCGCTTCAAGCCAAGAACCGACCGTCAAGATCTGCTCCATCGGATCCAGGATCGCCCGCAGGGCCATCCAGGGAACCCCGGCCTCTCCGGCCGCTTGAGCCACCGCCGAGCTCTCCAGGTCCACCGCAACCGCCTCGTAGAGGCGTCCCAAATGCGCTTTCTGGTCCGGAAGAGGACGCAGCCGGGAAGCGGTGACGAACCGGCCTGTCCTGAGCGGAGCCTGCCCCGAGCCGGGTCGAGGGATCGAAGGGCCTGCGGCGAAAGAGCCGTTGGCCGGCGCCGGCCCAGGAGCCGGAATCCAGCGGTTCCCGGAGGACTCGTCGATCACCTCCGTGGCCAGCACCAGATCTCCGATCCGAAACCCAGGCTGAGTCGCGCCGGAAAAACCGGCGCTGATCAGCTTCCGATAGACCTTGCGGGCCAGGGACCGCCTCACCGCCTCCAGAGCCCGCCGCCGGCCCATTCCGGTCAGTAAAAGATCCACCCTCCCATTCCGAATCCGGAAGTCGGCCAACTCTTCTCTCACCGCCGCTACTACTAGGATGCGAGATCCTCGATCTAATCGAGGATGAAATTCGGCTATCGGACTTACGTCGTTATACTCCGTAAGCCCGGGCCTCATTTCACATGCCCATTTTCTAGGATGCGAGATCCTCGATCTAATCGAGGATGAAATTCGGCTATCGGACTTAC
>CAYJTC010000005.1:19211-31761 GCA_964372955.1 uncultured Planctomycetia bacterium
CTAGGATGCGAGATCCTCGATCTAATCGAGGATGAAATTCGGCTATCGGACTTACGTCGTTATACTCCGTAAGCCCGGGCCTCATTTCACATACCCATTTTCCCGGAACCAAACGACCGCCCTGCGCAGCGCCTCCTCCACCGGCCGCTGGGGAAGCCCCAGCTCCCGAACCGCTTTCGAGGAATCGAAGAACATTATTTTGCTCGATATCCGGACCGCCTCCCAGGAAACCCGAGGAGGCCGGCGGGTGATGAAGCTGACTCCTGTGCTCAGTGCCGCCCACCCGAGCGCTGCCGCGCGCGGCAGGCGGAACGTGGGGGCCGGACGGCTGCTGAGGCGGCTTAGGATCTCCAGGATCTGCTTGAGCGTCAGGTTTTGATTTCCCAGAATGTAGCGCTGGCCTACCCTGCCCTTCTCCATCGCCAGCAGGTGCCCTTCCGCCGCGTCCTCCACATCGATTAAGTTCAGCCCCGTATCCACGTAGGCCGGCATCCGGCCGTTTAAGAAATCGACGATCATCTGGCCGGTGGGGGTCGGCTTGACATCCAGAGAACCGACCGGCGTGGAGGGATTGACGATCACCACCGGCAGTCCCGCCCGGGCGGCGGCAAGCGCCTCCTGCTCCGCGAGAAACTTGGAGCGCTTGTAGTGGCCGACCATCTCCCGCAGGGTCACCGGCGTCTCCTCATTGGCGCGTCCCCCGCCATTGTGCGCAATCCCCAGCGCCCCGACGGTGGAGGTGTAGACGATCCGCTGGACCCCGGCGGCTTTGGCCGCCTCCAGAATATTGCGGGTTCCCTCCACGTTAGACCGGTAAAGCTGCCGCGGATCCGCAGCCCACAGCCGGTAATCGGCCGCCACGTGATAGACCTTCGAGACGCCCCGGACTGCCCGCCGGATCGATTCCCGGTCGGTCAGGTCGCCGGTGGTTGTCTCCACCGGAACCCCCTCCAGGTTCTTCAAGGAGCTGCTGCGGCGCGCCAGCACCCGCACCCGCTCCCCCCGCTGGACCAGCTTGCGAACGACGTGGCTGCCGACAAATCCGGTCGCCCCCGTCACCAACGTCAACCCGTTGCCGCTCACCCTCTTGAAACCTCCACGAGGCCCAACCCCACCCAAGTCAGCTCCCTGGCCCGACGGACCAACCCCAGCGCCAGACCGGAGACCGCGCTGATCCCCAGGCCGCTGCAGATGAGCAGGAGAAACCCTTCGCTGGCCCCCAGAGAAGCCGGGATCATGAAGGCGCCGCTGCGCAGGAGCACCCACATCGCTTCCACCGACCAGGCGGTGGAGACAGACACCGGGATCTTCAGGAAATGCAGGATCAGATAAACCTCCAGGACTCCGGCCATCCACCCCAAGAAATGAAACGTGATCGAGCCCAAGAGGGCTCGGGGCGATTCCCGGTAGAGCCGGACGATCGCCTGATCCCATTCCTGGAACCGGACGCCCCACCGGCGCAGGCGGATTGGGATCAACCATTGGAAAAGCCGAAATCCCCGCGCGAAAGGTTGAAAAAATTGGACCGCCAGGAACAGCCCCAGCAGGACCGAGAGGACCGCGAAGGTGGCCCACACCCACTTGAGCAAAAGAGCGGTGGAAGCGGTCACCGGCTGGGTCATCAGAGCAACCCCCAGCCCCACTCCGATGAACAGCAGCATGCTCAACGTCAAGGTTGTTTTAGCCACTACCACCGAAGCCATCCCCTCCGGCAAAGAAACGCCGTATCGTTTGGAAAGAAGATGGGCCTTCACCGGCTCCCCTCCGATCGAGGCGGCGGGAGTGACATAATTGAGCGCCTCCCCGGCCAGCCGGGCCCGGAACAGCCGATCCCAGCGGATCCGGGAACGAACTCTGGTGTCCAGCGCGAAATGCCAGCCCAGCGTGTCCAGACTGAAAATCAGAGCGTAAAAAGCCAGGATCCACCCGAACTGCCAGCTCATCCCCTGAAGCTGCCGCCAGACCGCAGCCAAATCCACCGACCGCAGGACCCAAACGAAAAGCCCCGCCCCCACGAGAAACCCGGCCAACCGCGCCACCGGGACTCGACGAGCGGAGGCCGAGCGGGCGGCCCGGGCCACGATCGATGCCAGAAAGGAAATCCCGACGAAGAAAGCGCCGAACAGCCCGCTCCAGAGCAGCCACGCCATCTGTCCCAAAAGGGCCGAGGCCAATACAATAAAGGAAAAATCCTCCCGGAAAATCTTGATCGCTTTTCGGATCCCGGAAGAACCCTGATCCGGCGGAGGATCCGGATGTTCCAGCGCGGCCCTGCCGCGCAGCTGGATCTGTTCCAGCACGGAGCTGCCGTAGCTTAAAAGGACTCCCGCTGAGGCCAGCCCGCCCAACAGGAGCCAGAGCGGATTCGGATCAAACCGGTAAAACCCCGCCCCTAACGCCGGAAAGAAAACGGTATGAATCAGGCAGTCAGCCAGCGTGTCCAGCCAGCTTCCCAGACCGCTGGCGGTCCCGGTCATCCGGGCCAGCTCCCCGTCGCAGTTGTCCAGGACGTACGATAACTGCAGCCAAAGGGCCCCTTGAATCCATCCGGCCGGCGTCCCCCGCAGAAAATCCAAGACCCCCAGCAGACCGGCTCCCAGGGAAAGCATCGTCACCTGATTGGGGGTCAGCCGCGCGGCTGCGAGCCACGGAGTGACCCGCTGCGAAATCTTTCGGTTAATCGGCCGCCACATCGTTCTTCATCACCAGGCTACCCAGCGCGGTCAGGAACCCCTTCAGATCGGCTTGATTGAGCTGGCCCATGTGGGCCACCCGGAATATCCTTCCGGCCAGCTCGCTTTGTCCGGCGTAGATCACGAAACCGGCCTTCTTGAGGCGATCATGCAGCTCAGCGTAGGCTAGGCCCTTAGGCAGCCAAAGGGCGGTCAAGCTGTTAGACATCCGCTCTTCCTCTTCCAAGATCGGTTTTAAGCCCATCTTTTTGAAACCGGCCCTCAGAAAAGCGGCCCTCTGCCGGTACCGCGCCACCCGCATCCGAAGGCCTTCCTTGATCAGATCGTCCAGCGCGGCATGAAAAGCGTTAAACAGGGGGATCGCCGGCGTGAAGGGAGAATCCCCCGACTCCTGGGCCTTCAAGGAGATCCCCAGATCCAGATAAAGGGAGCGGGGCTTCAGTTTCCGGATCCGGGCCGCCTCTTCCTGGCACAACAGGACAAAAGACAGCCCCGGCGCCCCATGAAGCGCCTTGCCGCTGGAACCGACGCAAAGCCCGATGTTCAATTTCGACAGCTCCAGCTTCTCGGCTCCCAGGGAGCTGATCGCGTCCACCAGGAACCGGCGATGGTACTTCTTCGCCAGGGCTCCAACCGCCTCCACCGGATTGAGCATGCCCGTCGAGGTTTCATGGTGGACCATCGCCACCGTCCCGATATTCGAGTCCCTCTTGAGCGCGGCCGCCACCCGGTTGAGGTCCGGCCATTCGGTCACCGGAGACCGGATCTCCGCTAAAGGCAGATTATGGTACCGGGCAATCTGGGCGATCCGGGAGCCGTACACCCCGTTGTTGACCACCAGAAGCTTTCGGCCCGACTCCAAGCTGGACAGGACCGCCGCTTCCAGAGCCGCCGTGCCGGAACCGCTCAAGATCACTGCGGCATACCGCCCATCCAGCCCCAGGGCATGAAGCAGTTTGCCCCGGATCGTCTGAAGCAGGTGGGCAAACTCCGGTTCCCGATGGCAGATCTCCGGCGCCGACAAGGCCGCCCGGACGCTGTGCGTCAAATTGACCGGCCCCGGGCAGAACAAAAGGGGCTGCCGCCTGCCGCCGGTCTCTCTAGCTGGTTTGGGGCTGTGAAGAGGGGCCGGACGCTCGGGCTCCTGGACCGGCTTGGCCGCTTTTTCCGGCTCCTTGGGTTTCTCCGGCTTCGTGCTTTTGATCATCGGCCTGGCCCACCGGGCCCGTCTTCTTCTCCGAACCCGGCTGATCATCTTTCTTTTCCAAGACAGCTTGTCCTTTTTTTGGACCTTCGATCGTTTCATTCGGCTTTAGGCCCCTTTCAACGCCTCTCTGAATCGGCTCTGAATCTGTTCCGGAGAAAGACGAACTCGCTCCATGGGAGAGCCGGCATCCGGCCGGCACTTCACCAGCAGAAAAGCAGGTCCCGGCTTGCGGCGGATCTCCTGCCATCCGGCTGTCAGCTCCTCAGAAGTCATGGCCCGGCGGACGACCGGGTATCCGCTGGCCCGAGCCATCTCGTCTAAAGCCACCGCGCTGGAGTAAGTCGGCTGGCCGCCGGTCGAAGCGAACGCCTCGTTGTCGAACACCAGATGAATCAGGTTCTTGGGTCTCAGAGAGCCGATCATCGGCAGATTTCCAAGACCCATCAGGACCGCTCCGTCTCCGTCGAACACCACCACCGTCGTTTCCGGCCGGCTCAGAGCGATCCCCAGACCGATGGAAGCGGCCGTCCCCATTGAACCGATCATGTAGAAATTGGAGGGACGATCCCGGAGGGCCTGCATGTCCCGGCAGGTGTAGCCGGTCGTGCAGACCACCGCTTCACGGTCCAGTTGCCGGGTTACCAGACCAATCGCCTCTCTTGTTGTCATTCCGTTGATTCGAGAACTCCGGGACGAATCAATAGAGCCACCGGAATTTGATCCCGCTTCATCCTTTCGCTGGCCTGTTCCACCGCCTTGAGCAGCTCCGTCCCTTCGGGCGAGAAAACCGGAATCCCCACCTCCCGGAGGACCGCCTCGCCGTGCCGGCCGATCACCCAATGCTCCGGAGCGTCCTTGCCTTGGTAGCCCCGGTGGCCGATGACCAGCAGGATCGGGATCTTGTAGATCAGATTCAGAGAAAGCAGCGTGTTCAGGCAGTAGCCTAAGCCCGAGTTCTGCATCAGAACACACGGCAGCCGCCCGGCCAGGAAAGCGCCGGAGGCCATGCCCACCGCCAGGTCCTCCCGGGCCGCCGGGACGTATCCGGCTTCGTCTCTGCTCAAATCCTCAATGAGCGAACCGATCAGGGAATCGGCTACTCCAGTAAAGAAGTTCAGCCCGCAGGCCTTCAGGGTCTTCAGGCACTCCGAGCTCAAACCGCTAGCTCCGTGCGGCATGAAGCATATTCTTCAGGGAGGAGGTGGCGTCCATCACCGCCGTCGGTTCGTAGCCGCAGTGAACCATGCAGTCGGCGCACCGGGGATCCCGGCCGGTTCCGTATCGCTCCCAAGGGGTTTCTTCAATGAGCTCCTTGAAGGTCTTGGCGTACCCGTCGCTCATCAGATAGCAGGGCTTCTGCCAGCCGAAGATGTTCCGGGTTGGGTTGCCCCAGGCGGTGCACTGGTATTCCCGGTCCCCCCGGAGGAATTCCAGGAAGAAAGCGGAATGGTTAAAGCGCCATCGGGGATCGGCATTGTCTAAGATCTGCCGGAAAAGCGCCTTCGTCTCTTCCCTTTTGAGGAAATGCTCCTGGTCAGGGGCCTTTTCATACGGGTAGCCAGGGGAGATCATCATCCCGTCCACCCCCAGGTCGGTCAGGAAGTCGAACATCCGCCGGAATTCATTCGGATCGGCTCCCAGGAAAATGGTCGTGTTGGTGGAGACCTGAAAGCCGGCCGCTTTCGCCGCCTTGATCCCTTCCACCGCCTGCTTGAAAACCCCCTTGCGGCAGACCGATTTGTCGTGGGTCTCCTCCAGGCCGTCCAAGTGGATGCTGAATCGAAAATAAGGGGAGGGGGTGTACTGCTTGAGCCGCTTCTCCAGCAGGATCGCGTTGGTGCACAGATAAACGAATTTCTTGCGGCGGATCAGCCGCTCCGCCACCTCCGGCATCTCCGGGTGAATCAGCGGCTCCCCGCCGGCAATCGAGACGACCGGCGCCCCGCACTCTATCGCCGCCTCCTCGCATTCCTGGGGGGAGAGCCGTTTCTTTAAGATCTCCTCTGGATACTGGATCTTCCCGCAGCCAGCGCACTCCAGGTTGCAGCGGAACAAGGGCTCCAGCATCAAAACCAGCGGGAACCGCGCAACACCGCTCAATCTCTGCCGGAATACATAGGCCGCCACTCCCAACCCCTGCCGCCATGAGATCGACATCTACGAAACCCCCCTTTGTCATTCCCGCGCAAGCGGGAATCTAAGTCAGATACGATCCTCGCTTTCGCGAGGATGACGAATTAAATCCCTTGCCTCCACCAGAGCCAGCAATGGGAAATAGGTCCGATACAGGTGATATTTCAGATAAAAAACCCTCGGGAAGCCGGTGCCGGTGAACTCCTCCTCAGCCCAGTTTCCATCCGCCTGCTGAGTCCGGATCAGGTATTCTAAGCCCCGCCGGAAGGCCGGATCCCCGATCCTGTCCACACTCATCAGTCCCATCAGCGCCCAGGCGGTCTGGGAGGCGGTGGAAGGCCCCCGCCCTTTCAGCGACGGATCGTCGTAGGAGCAACAGCTTTCCCCCCATCCCCCATCAGGATTCTGCCGGCCGATCAGCCACTGGCCCGCCTGCTGGTAGCGGAAGCTGTCCATCGGCTCGCCGGAAGCCCTCAAGCCCCGCAGGGCCAGCCACGTCCCATTGAGGTAGCTGACTCCCCACCGGCCCAACCAGGTGCCGTCGGGCTCCTGCTGAGCCCGCAGGAACGCGATCGCTTTCTGCACCGGCGTCTCCGAGCGGGGAACCCCGCAAGCGGCCAGCATCTCCAGTATCCGTCCGGTGATGTCGGCGGCAGAGGGATCCAGCATCGCGTTGTGGTCGGCGAAGGGAAAATGAGTCAGCGGCAGGCAGTCATTGTTCTTGTCAAAGGAGCTGAAACCCCCGTCCCGGTTCTGCATGCTCAAGAGCCACTCCAACCCGCGGCAGAAAGAGCCTGCGGTGCCAAAGGGGTCAGACCCCTCTGGCACCGAGATTGCCTTAAAGGCCAGCAGGATCTGCGCGGTGTCGTCCACATCCGGGTAAAACGGATTGCGGAATTCAAAGGACCAGCCGCCGGGTCGGCCGGTCCTGTTTTTCACCGCCCAGTCCCCCCAGGTCCGGATTTCCTGGCGCTTGACCCAGTCGGCCGCTCTCCGGAGCGGCTCTCGATCCCGGAGCCCGGCCTTCCCCAGGACATACAGGGCCAGCCCAGTGTCCCAGATCGGCGAAAAACAGGGCTGAACCTTCAGCGCCTCCCCGTCGGCCAGCTCCAGCCGTTCCATTTCGTGGACCGCCCGCTCGAACTGGGGATCCCCCTCCTGATACCCCAGCCCCTTGAGAGCGAAGACGGCATTCATCATCGCCGGGAAAATCGCACCCAGGCCGTCCGTCTCGACCAGCCGGTCGGTGATCCACCGATCGGCCGCCCGCAGCGCCCGGGCCCGCAGAGGTTTCCAGCCGAAGATCTCGTGCCATTTCAGCAGCTGGTTAGCCGCCAGAAAAAAGAGCCGCCAGAACAACCCTCCTTTCTGGAAGTTGGTGATCTCGGCCTTTTTGCGGGAGGGGTTGATCCAAAGCTCGTCTAAATTGAGCCGTTTCGGCGCCATCGGCCGGGTGGCGTAAACGACCGCCAACGGGACCAGGATCGTCCGGGACCAATAGGAGACCTCATAGATATTGAATGGGAACCAGGAAGGCAGGAGCACCAGCTCCGGCGGCAGGGCCGGCACCTGATCCCAGGGATAAGCGCCGAAGAGAGCCAGATAAGTTTTCTCGAAGCTGTTGACCCGCTCTAAGCCCCCCAGCCGGTGCACCGCGGCCCGGGCCCGGACCAGAGCGGTTTCTTCCTTGGAAGTACCGGCCAGCCGCAGAGCCACATAGGCCTTGACGGTGGCGTTGAGCTCCGCCGGTCCTCCGGCGTAGATCGGCCATCCCCCATCGGAAAGCTGGTTCCTCAAGATGGCCTGGAGGAGCCGCTTCTCTTTGGACCGATCCACCCGATCCAGGAGATGCCACAGCTTGATCGAGTCGGATTCCAAGGTCGTGTCGGCCTCCAGCTCGCCGACCCAGTACCCTTCCGGAGATTGAACCTTGAGGAGAAAATCGCGGGCCCGCTCGATCGCCGGTTCAATCCGGCGCAAAAGATCCTGCGCAGACTCCAGATGGACGGAAGAACCTCGGGGCGCTAAACGGGGCTCAGCCAGGACAGGCCTATCGGACATACACGGAGCCCTGCTGCTCCAAAAGCTCCAGGGCCGCCTGGCTGAGGGTCTGCGGAGTCAGCCCCGCCTGCTCCAGCAGGATCTCCCGCTTGCCGTGCTCAAAGAACCGGTCCGGGATCCCGATCACCTTGCAGCGCAGGCCGTTTCGAAGCCCTTCCAGCTTTTCCAGGAGCGACATCCCGAAACCGCCCTGGAGGCAGCCTTCCTCCACGATCACCATCGCCTTATGTTCCTTGGCCAGGGTAGTTAAGAGCTCCATGTCCAGCGGCTTAACGAAACGGGCATTGACCACGGTGGCGGAGATTCCCCGGGTCTCCAGCAGGGCGGCGGCTTCCAGCGCCGGATAGACCATGCTGCCTAGCGCTACGATCGCCACGTCCGAACCGCGGACCAGCAGCTCTGCCTTGCCCATTTGGATCGGAGCCGATTCCCGGGGCAGACGCAGGGAAAGTTCCGGATGGAACCGGAGCACCCCTCCCCGCGGATACCGGATCCCGATCGGGCCCGAATGGTCCAGGGCGAACTCCATCATCATCTCCAGCTCGTCTAAGTCCTTCGGAGCCAGCAGAACGATCCGCGGCAGAGCGCCAAGGTACGCCACGTCGAACACCCCGTGATGGGTGATCCCATCATCCCCCACCAGTCCCGCCCGATCCATCATGAAAAGAACCGGCAGGTTCTGAATGCAGACGTCGTGGATCACCTGGTCGTATCCCCGCTGAAGAAAGGTCGAGTAGATCGCCGCCACCGGCCGCATCCCGCCGCGGGCCAATCCGGCGGCGAAGGCCACCGCGTGCTGCTCGCACATCCCGACGTCGTAGAACTGCTCCGGAAGCTCCTTGGAGAACTCAACCAAGCCGGTACCGTCGGGCATTGCCGCGGTGATGGCTACCAGCCGGCGTTCCTCCTGCCCCAGTCGGATCATCACCTTGCCGAATCGCTGGGTAAAGGTTTCAGGGGCCGGCTTCTTGAAAATCTCGCCGGTCGCCGGATCGAAGGGAGTGACTCCGTGGTATTTCCACGGATTGGCTTCCGCCGGAGCGTAGCCCTTGCCTTTTACGGTCCGCACATGGAGCAGTTTAGGCCCGGGCAGATTCTTGAGCTGTTTTAAGGTCCGGATCATCTGGTCGATGTTGTGGCCGTCCACCGGACCGAAATAGCGGAAGCCCAGCTCCTCGAAGAGGATCCCGGGCACCAGCAAGTTCTTCAGCGATTCCTCCAGCCTTTTCGCGGCCCGCAGCAGCCGGTAGCCGAACCGGGGCACCCTGCACATCACTCGCTCCGCCTCTTTCCGGACCCGGTTGTAGAGCGGGTCGGTGATGATCCGGTTAAAGCAGTTGGTCAGGGCTCCCACCGCAGGCGCGATCGCCATCCGGTTGTCGTTCAAGATCACCAGGAAGTTGCTTCTCAGGTGGCCGGCGTGATTCAACCCCTCCAGCGCCATCCCTTCCGGCAGGGAGCCGTCGCCGATCATCGCCACCACTTGATAGGAGAGGCCCTGATGGTCGCGCGCCCTCACCAGCCCTAAGGCCGTCGAGATCGAGGTGCCCCCATGCCCGATGGTGAATAGATCGAAAGCCGATTCCTCTCGGTGCGGGAACCCGGAGATCCCGCCCCATTGCCGCAGGGTCCCGAACCGGTCCCGGCGGCCGGTCAGGATCTTGTGGGCGTAGGCCTGGTAGCCAACGTCCCAGACCAGCTTGTCTTCCGGCGTGTTGAAGACGTAATGGAGGGCCACCACCAGATCGACCGCCCCCAAGGGCCCGCCGAAATGGCCGCCGTTCTTGGAAACCTTGTCGATGATCACCTGCCGGATCTCCTGCGCCACCTGCGGCAAGGACTCCTGAGGCAGGGCCCGCAGATCCTTGGGATCGTTGATCCTTTCAATGAGTGTCGACATCGGCGTTCAGGAACCCCGCGTCAGGATGAAGTGGGCCAACTCTTTGAGTGGTTCCCCGCGGGCACCCAGCGGTTGAAGCGCCTCGATCGCCTCCCGAGTCAAGCGCTGGGCCTTCTGCCGGACCGCCCCCGCTCCGGAGACCTTCACCGCCCCGTCCCGATCGAGCAGGTCGTCCACCAGCTGGAAGACCAGCCCGATCCGATCCCCGTACCGGCTCAAGGCCCGGTAGGCTCGGGCAGAAGCCCCGCCCAGTAAAGCTCCGATCCGGATGCTGGCGGCAATCAGAGCGCCGGTCTTTCGGGTATTGATGAACTCCACCCTCTTGGGCCCTGCGCTGCGGCTTTTCTCCACGTCGGCCACCTGCCCGCCGATCATCCCCTGCGTTCCAATGGCGCCGGTTAACTCCCGGATCACCTTTAACCGCATGGAGGGATCGTGATTCCCCCGGGAGAGCAGGTCGAAGCTGTGCGTTAACAGGGCGTCCCCGGCTAAGACCCCGATGGCTTCCCCGAACCGCTTGTGGCAGGAGGGCTTGCCGCGCCGGAAATCGTCGTCATCCATCGCCGGAAGATCGTCGTGAACCAGGGAATAGGCGTGGACTAACTCCACGGCGCAGGCCGACGGCAGGGCCTCCGCCAGCTTGCCTCCGACCGCCTCGCAGGCGGCCAGCACCAGGATCGGGCGGATCCGCTTGCCTTCCCCCAAAACGCTGTATCGCATGGCCCGGTGGAGGGAAGAGGGGAAACGGCGCTCCTCCGGCAAAAGCCTGCCCAGAGCCCGGTTGATAAGGACTTGGCGTTGGCTGAGATATGATTTTAAGTTCACCCCGCCCCTGCCCGGGCGGGAACGCCCTGGTTTTTCATTAAACCCATCTTTTCCGTCATTCAGTTATGTTCCATGAGACGCAACTTCTACCCGATCCTTCCCCTAACTGTGGGCGTTCTAAGAGCCCGCCTTCAGGCGGGCTCTTCTCTCTGGCTCTTACTTAAAAAGAACACAATCCAGAGAGGCCCGGGCAGGGACGGGGTCATGAGGATAGTTTTCCTATTCTACCCACCGGATCGGGCAGACGCAAGCCCCGTTACAGCCGCTTCAAAACCGCCTCCGCGCAGAGCCGGCCGCTTAAAACGGCCGACTCGATGGTGGCCGGCAGCCCGGTGGCGGTCCAGTCGCCGGCCAGGAACAGGTTGGAAAAAGAGGTCTCCGGTCCGGGCCGGAACCGTTCCATCCCCGGCCCCAGCGAGACGGTCGCCTCCCGCTCCCGGACCACCTGGGATCGGATCAGCCCCACCTTCCGGGCCTTGGGAAAGCAGGCCCTCAGCTCCTCGAGGGCCATCCCCACCAGCGCATCCTTGGGCCAGTCGATGAACGGATGGGCGGCGCTCAAGATCAGGGTCACGTAATGGGCCGGAATCCCGGCGCGGGCCAGGATCGCCTCCTTGTTGAAGAGCCATTGGATCCGGGTTCCGATGAACCCGACAAACAGGGCGGAGGTGATCGGCTCCTCGAACCAGAGGTTGATCGAGATGATCGGGGAGGGAAGGAACCGGGACAGCCCGCTTAAAACCGGGTCGGCGGCCACCCGAGGATCTCCGGGGGGCAGGATCTGCGAGAGCGCCCAGGGAGGAAGGGCGCTCACCACCGCCTCCCCGGTCCAGCAGGTCCCCTCGGCGGTCTCCACCGCCGCCACGGAGGAACCCTCCATCCTCAAAGCAGAGACCGGGCAATTGAGGCGGATCTCTCCCCCCTTTTCCTCGACGATCCGCCGGGCCGCCGACCCGTACAGATCGGTCAAGCCCACCGTCGCCATCCCCAGCCGGGCGGCCCCTGACCCGGAAAAGATCAGCCGCTGCAGGACGCGGGCCAGCCCCAGGCCGGAGGCCCGTGCAGGATCCTCGTTGAGGGTGGCGATCGTCAGCGGATCCCAGAAGGCCTGCCGGATCCGGTCCGATTGCTTAAGCCGGATCAGCCACTGCTCAACAGTTTCCTGATCCAACGCCGGCAGGGCTTCCCCGCCATTGCGATTCAGCCGGGCCACCCCACCACCTGATTTGTTTTCCGATTCCAGATCGGCAAACCGGCCCTTCGGGCCGATCCGCCTCCGGCGGATGAAATCAGGTGGTGGGGCCACCGCGTCGAAGACCCGCCGCGCCCCGACTTTGTCCTGCAGGGAGAGTCCGGAAAGGGTCAGCAGACCGAAAAACAGATGCAGGGGGGCCGGCAGGGGCGGACAAAGGAGCCGGCTCTTTTTCCCGCCGGGCCGGACGAAGCAGACATTCAGCCAGCTCTGAAACAGCAGATGCTCCCGGGTCCCGAGCCGGTCCAGAAACCGGAGGGTTTCCGGGTAGCCGGCCAGGAACAGGTGCTGGCCGTTGTCCACCACCTCGCCGGTGACCGGGTCGATAAAGGAACGGGCCCGTCCCCCCAACCCGATCCGGCCCTCCAGCACCGTCACTCGGGCTCCGGCGTCGGCCAGCGCCACCGCCGCCCGCAGTCCGGCAGATCGGAAGAGCACACTCTGAACTCCAGTCACTTGTATCAGATCTCGTATGCCGT
>CAYJTC010000005.1:31771-32972 GCA_964372955.1 uncultured Planctomycetia bacterium
AACCCCCCTCCGATAATGATCACGTCGGCTCCGTTCATCCTGAGCCTGTCGAAGGATGAACCCGTTCGTGCTTCGACCCTTCGACTTTGCTCAGGATCAGCACGAACGGTTGTCCTACCAAGCAGCGGGCGGCGATCCAAAGCTGTTCGTGCCTGGGCACGGTCACCCGACACGAGAAGACCTCGTAGCCCAGCGCTTCAATCCGGCTCAAAAGCCGGGCGTAAACCCCGCCCATTGCCCGGGCCGGCCAGAGCCGCCGCGCCTCCCCGGATTCCTTCAACGCCTCCCGCGCCTCCTGGAAGAAGGAACGGGCCCGCTCGCATTGAAAAGCCATCAGCCGGCGCAACGGCTCGTTCACCTTCCCTTCCATGAGCTCCTTTTCCGAATAGCCGAACCGGCGGATCTCCTCCTGCGGCAGATAGACCCGGCCCCGCTGAGCGTCGGACTTGAGATCTCGCAGGATGTTGGTCAGCTGCAGGGCTACTCCCAGCGCCCGGGCGTACCGTTCGGAGGCCGGATGCCGGCACCCGAACACCCGGATCGACATCAAGCCCACCACCGACGCGACATGCTCGCAGTAGACCTTCAATTCTTCAAAGGTGGCGTACCGCCGGGGCTCCAGATCCATCTCCACCCCCTTGAGCAGGGCCTCCGGATGCTCGACCGGAATCCGGTATTGCCGGAGAACCGGCTTCAAAGCCAGGGCAATCGGGTGGGAAGGATACCCCTCGACGCAGCGGGATAGCTCCGTCCGCCAAAGCTCCAGCTGGCGACGGGCTGCTTGTACCAAAGTGCCTGGCACTAGATCTACCGCGTCATCCACCGCCCGGCAGTAGGCGTAAATCGCCTCCATCGCCCGCCGCTTCGGACCGGAAAGCAGACGGATGGCGGTGACGAAATTGCTGCGGGCCTTTCCGGTCAGCCAGCGGCAGTAATCCTCCCCTGCCTTCTCGGGCGCCGGTTTACGAAACCAGGGCATGGGTGAGCAGGCTCAGTTTCGCCGCGCCCGATAGGACCGGCCGGCGCCGGAACACCTCGTAGCCGGAGGCCTCGATCCGGTCCAGGATCGCCCGCCCCCCCAGCAGGGTCAGCTTCAGCTCCAGCCGCAGGCGGCCGGACACCTCCGACAGGAGCGGTTCGCCTTCATCGAAAATCTGTCGCGTCCGCTTCACCAGCTCTTCCATCAGCGCCTTAACCCCCT
>CAYJTC010000006.1:0-19676 GCA_964372955.1 uncultured Planctomycetia bacterium
TGTTAAAATAAACTTTCTCTTACCCATGCCAAAGAAGACAGCCCAACGATACCGCGTTGAGAAGGATTCGCTGGGGCCTAAAAAGGTCCCGGCGCAGGCCTATTACGGAGTGCAGACAATCCGGGCGCTTGAGAATTTTCCGGTGAGCCGGCTGACTTTTCCAACCGCGATGATCCGGGCTCTGGCCACCATTAAATGGGCCGCCGCGCAGGCCAATAGGAAGGTAGGCCGGCTGGACACCGCCCGCGGGCGGGCGATCGTCCGGGCGGCCCGGGAGCTGATGGAGGATAAGAACGGCCTCCAGCGGCAAGTTGTGGTGGACGTCTACCAGGCCGGAGCCGGGACCTCCCTGAACATGAACGTCAACGAAGTGCTGGCCAACCGGGCCGCCGAGATGCTGGGCGGCCGGCGGGGAGAGTACAAGAAGGTGCATCCCAACGACCACATCAACATGGCCCAGTCGACCAACGATGTGATCCCCACGACGATCCGGCTGGGGACCCTGTTCGTCCTGCCGGATCTGCTGGAAGTGCTGGACTCGCTCCACCGGGCGCTGAAGGCCAAGAGCCGGGAGTTCGACCGGGTGATCAAGTCGGGCCGGACCCACCTGCAGGACGCAGTCCCCATCCGGATGGGGCAGGAGTTCAGTGGTTACGCCCGGGTGATCGAAAAAACCAGGGAGCGGATCGCCCAGGCGCAGGAGGGGCTTTACGAGCTGAATCTGGGGGCAACCGCCGTGGGGACCGGCTTAAACAGCCATCCCCGGTACCGGGGAATTGCCATCGGCATCATCCGGCGCAAAACGAAACTGCCGGTGGTGCCGGCCAAGAACCTGTTCGAGGTCACCCAGAGCATGGCCGATGTCACCCATGTTTCGCACGCGGTCCGCCTGCTGGCCCTGGAGGTGAGCAAGATCGCCAACGATTTCCGCCTGCTGGATTCGGGCCCCCGCACCGGATTGGGAGAGCTGAAACTGCCGGCGGTCCAGCCCGGTTCCTCCATCATGCCGGGCAAGGTGAACCCGGTTATGGCCGAGATGCTCAACCAGGTCTGCTTCCACGTGATCGGCCATGACCTGACGGTGGCTTTTGCTTCCCAGGCGGGCCAGCTGGAGCTTAACGTCATGATGCCGGTGATGGGGCACACCTTGATCACCTCGATCCAGGTGCTGACCAACGGGATCCGCCTTTTCACCGACCGGTGCGTCCGGGGAGTCAAAGCGGACAGGGCCCGGTGTCGGGAGTTCTACGAGCGCTCGATGGGGCTGGCCACCGCCCTAAACCCTACCATCGGATACGGCAAGGCGGCGGAGATCGTCAAGGAAGCGGTCCGCCGGGACATCTCCTTGAGACAGGTGATGGAGGAGCGGGGCCTGCTGGATGATCCAAAGATCGCGCGCCTGCTGGAGGACCCCTTTGCCCTAACCAAACCGCGGTAAGAGCAAAAGCGTTCACGAGTTCACAAGTTCATGAGTTCACGAGTTTTTTAGAAGCTGTCTCATCAATGTCATCCTCGCGAAGCTTGTCCTCGGCTGTCCCCCTGAAAAGGGGGATCGAGGGCGGGAATGACGGATGGGTTTATGAGATGGGTTCTAGGGAGGAGTGATGGCTATCCGGACGACAGTCATTGGCAGTTATCCCAAAGTCACGGAAGACGGATCCGACAACCTGCCCGGGACGATCGACCGGTGGCAGCGCCAGCTCGTCGGAGATGACAGTCTGGAGCAGGAGCTCCAGAAGGTGACCCGCCGGGTCCTCCGGGAGCAGGAAGAGGCGGGCCTGGCGCTGGTCAGCGACGGCCAGATCCGGTGGGAGGATTTGGCGCATGGGATCGTCCGAAGCGCGGGCGGCATCAAGCGGGGAACTTTAAGGCGGTTCTTCGACAACAACGTTTACTACCGGCGCCTGGAGCATGAGGGGACAGTCCAGTGGAAGAAGGCGGCCGTTGCCGAGGAGTTCCGGCAGGCCTCCCAGTGGACGAAAAAGCCGATCAAGGCCACCTTGCCGGGCCCGCTGACCCTGGTTCTCTCGACGGAGATGAACAAGAATCAGTCGGCGCCTCAGCTGCTGGCCCAATACGCGGATCTCCTGCGCAAAGAGGGCCAGGCGCTGGAGAAGGCCGGGGCCCAGGCGATCCAGCTCGAGGAGCCGGCCTGGCGCCCGGGAGAGCCCCTGCTGAAAGAGGCGGTGGAGGCGATCAACCGGATTTTTCAGGGGATCCAGGCTAAACGGTGGGTGGCTTTTTATTTCTCCGATTTGTCCAGGATTATGCCGGAGCTGGCCGGGTTCAAGGAGGTGGATGTGATCAGTCTGGACCTGGTGACCGGGCCCGGCCTGCTCAACCGGCTTGAAGAGCTGAAATGGTCCGGCGAGCTGGCCTTGGGGCTGGTGGATGCCCGGAACACCAAGCTGGAGGATCCGAAGGAGCTGTGTCAGCAGATCCAGAAGGCGGCCCAGGCCTTCCCGGCCGAGCGGCTCTGGCTGGCTCCTAACTGTTCGCTGGAGTTTCTGCCGCATGATGCGGCGATCAAGAAGCTCAAGCTCTTAAAAGAGGCTAGCCAACGGTGTCAGACACCCGAAAACATTTAAAAACTTATTCGGTGTCTGACACCGAAAAGTTGGAACACCTGCGCCGGATCCTTCAGGAGATCGGCTCCGTCCTGGTCACCTTTTCAGGAGGGGTTGATTCCACCTTTCTGGCGAATGCGGCTTATGAGGCCTGCGGGGATCGCGCCGCTGCTCTGACGGCGGTTTCGCCCAGTTTGCCGCAGGCAGAATTAGAGGAGGCCCATCGGCTGGCGGATCAAATCGGGATCCGGCTCTTGACGGTCGAGTCCAAAGAGCTGGAGGATCCTCGGTACGCCGCCAATCCGGTCAATCGCTGTTATTTCTGCAAGAGCGAGCTGTTCTCGTTAGCTGCCCGGATCGCCCGGGAGCGGGGATTCGCCGGGGTGGTGGACGGCACCCATTTGGACGATCTGAACCAGCCCCGGCCGGGAAGGCAGGCGGCGAAGGAATGGGGCGTGCGCTCCCCGCTGGTCGAAGCCGGATTTACGAAAGCGGAAATCCGGGAGACCAGCCGGCTTTTGGGTCTGCCCACCTGGGACAAACCGGAGATGGCCTGCCTGGCCTCGCGCCTGCCGACCGGTACCCCGGTAACCGTGGAACGGCTGGCGTCGGTGGAGCGGTGCGAGGCCGCCCTGAAGCGGCTGGGATTCCGCCAGCTCCGAGCCCGCCACCATGGGGAGGCGGTTCGGCTGGAGTTGGAACCGGACGCTCTCGACAGGGCGGGGAATCCGGTCTTGCAGGATCAACTGGTCCGGGCCTGCCGGGAAGCCGGATTTGAACGGGTCTTGGTCGATCTGGCAGGGTACCGAAGATGACGGGAAAGGGGTTTCCCCGATTGGGGGCCCACATGTCGATTGCCGGCGGATTCGAGAAATCGATCGAGCGTGGCTTAAAGGTCGGTTGTCAGACGGTCCAGATCTTCAGCAAGTCCAACAACCAATGGGAGGCCCCGCCGATTGCTCCGGAGACGGCCGGGCGATTCCGGAAGGCGATGCGGGAAAGCGGGATCGGCCCGATCTTCGCCCACACCGCCTATCTGATCAACGTCGGATCCCCGGAGAAGGAGACGCACGACCGTTCCCGGCAGGCCCTCAAGGTGGAGGTGGAGCGGGCCACGGCGCTGGGGCTGGCTTTTATCGTCCTGCATCCCGGTTCTCATAAAAATCGCCGTCCGACGAATAAGGAGGACGAGATTGGCGGTGGGCGCATTCGCCGGGCGAGGGATAACGAGCCCACGTTTGGCGAAGCCAGCCGAGTCGGTGAGGCTGGCCCGGTGAGCGCCCCGGAAGAATTGGAGAACAGCTGCATCGAGCGGATCGCCAAAACAGTGGCTGAAGTCATCCGGCAGACCAACGGTTCGCCGGTCAAGGTCCTGTACGAGATCGCGGCCGGGCAAGGATCGGCGGTCGGATACCGGTTCGAACATTTGGCTGGGCTGTTGAAATTGACCGGGCATCCGGACCGGACCGGGATCTGTCTGGACACCTGCCATCTGTTCGCCGCCGGATACGATTTTCGGACGCCGGCCGGCTACGAAAAGATGACGGCCGAGTTCGACCGGCTGGTCGGCTTGAACCGGGTGGAGGCGATTCATCTGAACGACTCGAAGAAGGAGCTGGGAGCCCGGGTGGACCGGCATGAGCATATCGGCCAGGGGCAGATCGGGCTGGAGGGGTTCCGGTCCCTGCTCAACGATTCCCGATTGAATCGCGTGCCGATGGTCCTGGAAACCCCCAAAGACGAGAAGACGCTGGCTGAGGATGTCATGAACCTGAGAGTCCTCCGAAGCCTGAAAAGGGGGCAGGCCCCTTTAGGGTCGAAAGGTACCAGGTCGAAGGGTTTGCCAGTATGAATAAAAAGGGAGTCGTGATGATCTCCGGCGGGCTGGATTCCACTTTGGCGGCCAAGGTCCTGCTGGAGCAGGGAGTGGAGCTGTGCGGGCTTTACCTGTCGGCCCCGTGGGGCTGCTGCGACAAGACCAAGGCGATGAAGGTAGCGGCCCAGCTGGGAATCCCGTTCATGATCGAGAAACTGACCGATGAGTACATCCAGGTGATCCGGAAGCCCAAGTACGGATACGGCTCCAGCATGAACCCCTGCATCGATTGCCGGATCTACATGTTCAAGAAGGCCAAGGAGCTGATGGTCCGCATCGGGGCCTCTTTCCTGGTGACCGGCGAGGTGCTGGGACAGCGGCCGATGTCCCAGATGAGGCACTCTCTATTCTTAATCGAGAAACAGGCCGGGTTGGACCGGCAGATCGTGCGGCCGCTGTCGGCCAAGGTGCTGCCGGTTACCCTCGCTGAGGAGGAAGGAGTGATCGACCGGGAACAGCTTTACGGGATCACCGGCCGCTCCCGGAAAGAGCAGATGGAGCTGGCGGTTAAGCTGGGGATCCTGGATTATCCGAATGCAGCGGGAGGTTGTCTGCTGACCGATAAGCAGTTCGGCGACCGGGTCCGGGACCTGTTCCGGTTCCAGGAGGAAGTGGACCTGGAGGATATGGAGCTGCTGCGGTTCGGCCGGCATTTCCGGCCGACCGCTTTTACGAAACTGATCGTCGGGCGCAATGAAGAGGAGAACGCCACTTTGACCGAGTACCTGGCTCCGGGCCGGGTTCTCTACGCGCCGGACCAATTTCCAGGTCCCTGGGTGCTCCAGGTGGGGCCGCCGGATGAGGGGGCCCGCCGCCTGGCCCTCCAGCTGATCCGGCGCTACACCAAACCGGAGAAACTGCCGGCCGACGCTCAGGTAATCTGCCGGATCGGCGTTCCGCGCCAGGAAGGGCAAACCCCGGTTGAGGAGACTCTTTCCCTAACTCAAGAATTGGTGGAAGAATCACGGCTGGAGGAGATCCGGGTCTAAGAAATTGGGAGACTGGGAAACTTGGAAACTGGGAAATTGAAAGAGGAAAATCGACCTTCCACAAATCCTTCGGGATCTCAAATCCCCGTAGATCCGACCTTCGTCAATTTTCTCTGCTTTTCGGTGGATCCGGAGTTCCGCCGCCTGCCGGAGGCCCAGCGGCAGAAGGGAACACACGAGTTCCTGATGGAGCTGGGCAGCCAGCGGCCGGAAGTCTCCCTGCGGTTTTATCTGGCCCTGGGACTGCGGCCCGACACCGATTTCTTTCTCTGGGCGATCGCCAAGGATCTGCTGCCGTTCCAGCGGCTGACGGCCGATCTTTTGAGGACCGGCTTGGGGCAGTACCTGAAGGTCAACTACACCTTCGTGGCGATGACCCGCCCCTCGGTGTATAATCCGATGCACCTGCCGGCCTTTTCCGCCCAAGGCGGATCCGCCTCCGGCGGAGAGGCAGAGTACAGGTATCTGGTCTTATATCCGTTCGTCAAATCGCGGGAATGGTACCTGCTTGCCTATGAGAAGCGGCGGGAAATCATGCGCGGCCACATGGCGGTGGGGGAGCTCTACCCGATGGTGCGGCTGAACACCACCTACTCCTTCGGGCTGGGAGACCAGGATTTCGTCCTGGCCTTCGAGACGGATGAGCCGGCCGCTTTCGGGGATCTGGTTCAGCGGCTTCGGGAAACGGAGTCCAGCCGGTACACGGTTCGGGACACCCCGTTCATCCTGGGCAGCCGCTGTGAAAACGCGGAAGGTTTAATTCGAGGGTTGGGCCTTTGAGGGTCTGGCACTTTTTACCCCGCTCGAAAGGTCCCCTGTCAAAAAGTGCCTGACCCCTTTTGACGCATTACATATTGAACAGGACAAGCGATGCTTAAGACCACGACGGTAGGATCTTTTCCAAAATCGGAAGAGCTGAAATCCGCCCGGGCCAAGGTCCGGCGGGGTCAGATGGACCCGGCCCAGCTTAAAAAGCTGGAGCAGGAAGCGACCCGGGATTGGATCCGGATCCAGGAGGAGATTGGTCTGGACATCCTGGTGGACGGCGAGCAGTACCGGGGGGACATGGCCACTTATTTCGCCGAGCACCTGGAGGGCTTCACGATCAGCTCCCGGGTACGCTCCTACGGGAACCGGTACTACCGCAAGCCGATCGCGGCCCAGGAGGTCCGGTGGAAGGGGCCGATCACGGTGGAGTGGTTTAAGTTCGCGCAGGGACTGACCTCCAAGCCGGTCAAGGGAATGCTCACCGGCCCCTACACGATGATGGACTGGTCGTTCAACGAAGCCTACCCGAACCGGCGGGCCTTCTGCTTAGGGCTGGCCCGCGCCATCCATGAGGAGGTCAGGGCCTTGGAAACGGCTGGGGCGCAGTTCATTCAGATCGACGAACCGGCCGTCTCCACGCGGGTGGAGGAGGTGGAGCTGGCGGTGGAGGCGATGAAGATCGTCACCGACGGCATCCGGGCCAAGACCGGCACTCACATCTGCTACGGGGATTTCGCCAAGGTGTACCCCCAGATCCTGGAGCTGGAGGTGGATCAGATTGATCTGGAATTCACCAACTCCGACTTCGAGCTGCTGGATCTGATCCGGAAGATCCCGTTCACCAAGGAGGTCGGCTTCGGGGTGATCGACGTCCATTCCCACCGGGTGGAATCGGTGGAGGAGATCAAGAACTCCATCCGCCGGGCGTTGGAGGTCTTCCCGGTGGAGAAGCTGACCATCGACCCGGACTGCGGGTTAAAGACCCGCCTGAAGGAAGAGTCGATCGCCAAGCTGACCAACATGGTGGCCGCCGTCCGGGAGGTCCGCCGCGAGCTCGGAATCAGTGCGACCCTCGCTCCTTGAGGCCTTAGGATCCCGCCCCGTCTACCTGGACGAGGTCTGGCATACCCGCAAGGGCAAGGCGATCCGGGAGGTCATCTACGGGGCCACCGACGCGGTGGTGACCTCTTTAGGGTTCGTCATCGGGGTCTTCGGAGCGCTTCACGAAAGCCGGATCATCCTGATCACCGGCATTGCCGGCGCCACCGCCGGGGCCCTCTCCATGGGATTCTCGGCTTACATCTCCTCCAAGTCTCAATCGGAGTTTTTCTGGGCGGAGATCGAACGGGAGCGCCGCGAAATCCAGGAGATGCCGGACAAAGAACGGGAAGAGGTGCGCAAGATCTACCGGGCCAAAGGATTCGAGGAGGCCGAGCTGGAAACCGTGGTCCGGCGCCTGACCTCCAACCCGGCGGTCTGGCTGCGCTGCATGATGGAGGAGGAGCTGGGCCTGATCGTCGAGAACTTCGATGTCCCCTGGAGGGTCGGTTGGGTGACGGCCGGCTCTTATTTGGCCGGGGCTTTCCTGCCGATCATCCCGTTTGCCTGCCTGCCCCTGTCGAGCGCTTTCCCGGTCTCGGTGGCGGTTTCGATCCTGACCCTGTTCGGCCTGGGAGCCGGCAAGACCCGGCTGACCCGGACCTCCCTGTTAAAGAGCGGGTTGGAGTTGACGGCCATTGGCCTGATCGCAGCACTGGTGGGCTACGCCATCGGCCGGCTGACCGGCACCCTGTAAGGGTGTTGACAAAGGTAGGCACCCCTTGTAGCATGATCCCGGAGGCGGCCCCATCGTCTAGCGGCCTAGGACGGTTGGTTCTCAGCCAACAAACCGGGGTTCGACTCCCCGTGGGGTCACCAATCTTTCGATGATCTGCGTCTATTGTCAGCGAGAATTTGAGCCGTCCAAGTACCGCCGGACCAAACAGCGGGCTTGCGGGGATCCCCTGTGCCAGAAGAAGCGGCAGAGGGACAATCTCAGCACCTGGCAGCAGCGCAATCCCCTTTATTATCGGATCAAGCGGATCGACCCGGTCTGGCGCTCCAAGGCCCGGATGAGGGCCAAACGCTGGCGGATGCTCCATAAGGATCGAATCCAGGCCTACCGGGTAGCCACCATGGACCAGTACCGGCTTTACATGCGGGAATACATGCGCCGATATCGGGCCGCCTCGAAGCCCAAAGAGGTTCCCAAACAGGCGCCGGGGGGTGGATCGGATGGGTAATCCATTTAAGCTTCTGAAGATTCTTAGCGTCATCTTTCGGATCTTGGCCTGGGTGGGGCTGGTGATCGCGGTGGTGGGCATCGTGGGGGTTTTGGTTGCCCCCTCGACCCCCGAGGTGCCGGCCCGGTCCGCCCTGGTGGCGAATCTAGTGATTAGTGCCCTGCTGTTCTTCCTCGTTTTCTACACGGTAGGAGAGATCATCCGAGTCCTGCTGGCGATTGAGCAGAATACCCGAAAACCTTAAACCTGAAAGGGTCTGACCCCATGGGGTCAGACCCCGTTTCTGCGGGGCGAACTGTCTCATCCAGATGAGATGGTTGGCCCTTTCGTTTCCTTGACTTCCCTAGGGCTTTCAAGTAAGCTTCCTGAAGGGGAGCAGCAATGCGAGACAGTTCATGAGACGGTTTCCGTTTTGTCTCCCAGCAGTCCTGATCGGGCTGATATTCCTGCTGGCCTCGATCCTTTTTACCTCGATCGCCTCCTCAGACCCTAAACCGATCCAATTGGTTTCCATCCAGGTCAAGCCGGACCCCGAAGGGGCCGCCATTGAGATCCAGGCCGATCAGCCGTTCTCCTTTGTCACCTATACCCTCACTGGACCGGATCGCTTAATTGTCGATTGGGTGGATGTTCAAGGGGAAACCACTCTCCCCGAAAGCTACCTGGTCCGGGATGATCTGGTCCGGGGCTGGGAGGCGGTGCGGGACGGTCCTCCGGAGGATCCAGGGCGGATCGATTATTTGAGCTTTGAATTCAACGAGCCGGCAGAGCACCGGGTAAAGTCCAACTCCAACCTCCTCGTTATTCAGGTCCGTCCGAAGGGAAGAAAAGGCCCCTTGAATTTCGCTTTCGATTTCTCCCTTTTCGAATCCGAGGAAGCACCCTCGAGAATTTCAGCGGCGCCAGGTCCCAACGGTTGGGATTTGGGCGCGGCGATCGCCTTCGGCCTGGACCGGCATCGGCCGATCAGGACCGCCCGGGAGGAAATCCTGCTGGCCCAAATGAAAATGCGGGAGGCGCACCGGGCCCTGTTTCCCGCGGCCACCCTCAAAGGAAGTTGGACGGATGGGACCGCCTCCAACGTCGCTTTCCGAGAGATATCGGCCGGGCTTCAGCTGGAGCAGCCGATCTATTATTCCGGCCGCTTGAGAGAAGCCTACCGCCAGTCGATCTTGAACCTGCAGGTCTCGGAGAAGCGACAAGGGAAGGTGAAGGCCGATTTCACCTTTGAGATTGCCCAGGCCTATTACCAATGGATCGGGGCGAAAGTCGGCTTGATTGCACAGGAGGGAGCGGTCCGGGATTCCCGGGAGTTCTTCGAGCAGACCAAACTCCGGTATGACAAGGAGCTGCTCACCCGCCTGGAGTTTCTCAACGTGGAGTCTCAAGTCAACCAGACCCGGTTCCAGCGGGCCACGGCGGAAAACGACCTGGCGCTGGCCCGTTTAAAGTTCCTTCAGCGTCTTAATCTGGAACCGGGCGCGGCGGCGGAGATTCCTGATGAGTTTCCCGCCGTTTCTTCAGTCCGCTCCGTCGATCTGGAGGAGGCCCTCCAGATGGCCAACCAGTACCGGCCTGATATCCAGATCAACCGGCTTCTGGTGGAGTTCAATACCTTGGAGGAGCGAATCGCCCGGGCCAAAACCGGCTTAAAGGTGGACCTGTCCGCTTTTTACGGGACATCCGGTTCCGCTTTCGAGACGGAGCCGTTGGATCTGGGAGACGACTATTTCCTGGGGCTCAAAGCCAGCCGCGCCTGGGGACCTCATGGGGCGACCCTTTCGACGACCACCACCAAAACCTCTCCCCGCCTGGGGCAGACGACCCGGACCGACTCCACCGTCTACTCCGGAGAGCTGGGCCTGTATAACCAGCTTCAGGGCCTCTCCGAGATTCAGCAGGCCCGGATCGCCCTGGCCAAGGCCCAGCAGGATCTGGACGAGGTAAAAGCCACCGTTTACCAGGAGGTCCAAGAGGCTTTCATCAGCTACGAGAAAGCCCGCCTGCAGTTGGAATATGCGGGGCAGAAGGTGGCCTTCCGTGAGGAGCAGATCAAAATCCTCAAGGCGCAGGCCTCCCTGAACGAGATCCTTCCCTCTCAGGTGCTGGAGGCGATTTTAAAGCTGGCCGATGAAAAGACGGCTCAAGCGCAGGCGCTGACGAATCACCATGTGGCGCTGGCCCGACTGAATAAGGCGATCGGACTGCCAGGTCACTACCGGTGAAGCAGGGAAGATAGGGAAGACAGGGGAAACAGGGGAGACAGGGGAGACAGGGAAGACAGGGAAGACAGGGAAGACAGGGAAGATAGGGAAGACAGGGGAGGCAGGGGAAACAGGGGAAACAGGGGAAACAGGGGAGACAGGGGAGACAGGGAAGACAGGGAAGACAGGGGAGGCAGGGGAAACAGGGGAAACAGGGGAGACAGGGGAGACAGGGGAAACAGGGAAAACAGGGGAAACAGGGAAAACAGGGGAAACAGGGGAAACAGGGAAAACAGGGGAAACAGGGAAGACAGGGGAAACAGGGAAGACAGGGGAAACAGGGGAAACAGGGGAAACAGGGGAAACAGGGAAAACAGGGAAGACAGGGGAAACAGGGAAAACAGGGAAAACAGGGAAAACAGGGGAAACAGGGAAAACAGGGGAAACAGGGAAGACAGGGAAGACAGGGGAGACAGGGGAAACAGGGAGAACAGGGGAGACAGGGAAAGGAGATCAATGAAGAAACGGCTGCGCGTGGTGATGGTCTTCGCGTTTATTCTCATTGGGGGGTTCGCCCTGGTCCAATGGTGGCTGCCGAGCCTGCTTAAGAAACCGCAGGTGACCCGCCTGCCGCCCGGCGCCAAGCCGGAGGCAGGCCCGCAGATCGCAGAAGAGGCGGTTCCGGTGGCGGTCCGGACCTTCAAGGCCTCCCGGATTGAGTTCACGGACCTTCTGCCTTCGCTGGGGACCGTCCGGGGGATCTCGGAGGTTGAGCTGAAGTTCGAGACCAACGGGATCGTCAAAACCATCCAGTTCCGGGAGGGGGACGTGGTCTCCCAGGGGCAGGTGCTGGCCACCCTGGAGGAGCGGGACGCGCAGCTTCGGCTGGAGTATGCCGAATCCAAGCTGAAGGCCGCGCAGGCCCAGCGGGATTTGGCCGCCAAGCGGCTCTCCATCAATGAACAGCTGCATCAGATCGGCGCGATCATCCGGGCGAAGCTGGAGGAGAGCGAGCTCGAGGTGGATCAGGCAGAGGCCCAGATGGAAACAGCCCAAAAAGAGGTGGAGCTGGCCGAGGCGGAGCTGGGCAAGGTGACTCTCAAGGCACCCATCGACGGGGTGATGGGAACCAAAGAGGTGGATGAAGGGGAATTCTACACCTCCCAGAGTCCTCCGATGATCGTGGCCACCTTAATGGATGTCTCATCGGTCTACGTCGAGCTGGGGATCATCGAGAAGGATATTGAGCGGATCCGGATGGGCCAGCGGGTCAAGGTGACGGTCGACTCCATCCCCAACGCCGCCTTCGAGGGAACGATCGACAACCTGGCCCCTCTGATCGAAGGCAAATCCAGGACCCTGACGGCCAAGGTCAAGGTGGAAAATCCGCAGGGCCAGCTCCTGCCGGGGATGTTCGCCCGAGCAGAAATCGCCGTGTATGAAAAGCCGGAGGCGCTGGTGGTTCCCACCAGCGCTCTGAAAGACACCGACGGGGACGGGAAGTTCGAGTCGGTTTTCGTCTTGGAAGGGGATGCGGCTAAACTCAAGCCGATCACCTTGGGTTACTTGACCACCGACTACGCCGAGGTGACCGACGGCTTGAAGGATGAGGAGGCGGTGGTCACCGAGGCCCGGGGCCCCCTGAAGGACGGCTCGAAGGTGACCTTGCTGGAAGAGGAGGAATCGGCCATCCAGCGGGCGGAGCCGAAAGTGGGACCGAAGGAAAAGGAAGAGTAGCCTAAGGGAGGGGTTAAGGTGAGTCTGCCCCGTTTCGCCGTCGTCCGCCAGGTTACGACGGTGATGATCTACCTGGCGGTCCTCCTGATGGGGATGATCGCCTGGAGCCGCCTGCCCCGGGAATTGTATCCCCCGATCACCTACCCCCAGTTGACGGTGGTGACCCGCTACAAGGACGCCGCCCCCGAAGAGATCGAGACCCTGGTCACCAAACCGATCGAGGAGACGGTCGGCACGGTCTCCGGCGTCCGGCGGATCAGCTCCATCTCCCGGGAGGAGGTTTCCCTGGTGATCGCGGAGTTCAACTGGGGAACCCACATGGATTTCGCCGGATTGGGGGTCCGGGAGAAGCTGGACCTGATCAAGGAACGGCTCCCCCGCGGGTCGGAAGACCCGGTGGTGATCAAGTTCAACCCGTTCGACCTGCCGGTTCTGGTTCTTAACCTTTCCGGAGAAGCCGCGCCGCACGATCTGCTTCAGATCGCCCGCAAGCAGATCAAGATCGAGCTGGAAAAGGTGGATGGGGTGGCGGCGGTGCAGATCTCCGGCGGGCTGGACCGGGAGATCCTGGTGGAGGTGGATCAGGGCCGGCTTCAGGCCTCGGGGATCCCGATCTCCCAGGTGGTGGACGGTCTGGCCAAGGCGAACTTGAATTACCCGGGCGGCACGATCAAGGAGGCCTTCTACGAGTACCTGATCCGGACGATGGGGGAATTCCAGGTGGTGCCGGAGATCCCGGCCATCGCCATCGGGGTGGAGGAGGCAAAGGGGAAGGTTCCCAAGCGGGAGGGAGAAGGAGACCGCCCGGGCCCCTTGAAGAGGGAAAAAGGTCTAGCTCCGCCCCAGCGGGTGATTCTGCTCAAGGAAGTGGCAGCGGTCAAGGACACCTTCAAGGAACGCTCCTCCGTTTCCCGGTTCAACGGAAGGGAGAACGTCGCCCTGAGCATCCAGAAACAGGCCGACGCCAACACCCTGCAGGTGGCCCAGCGGATCAAGGAGGGGCTGGAGAAGCTCAAGCTCTCCTTGCCGCCCGGCATTCAGCTTCAGGTCGCCTACGACCAATCCCTCCTGATCCAAAGCGCCATCTCGGGGGTCGGGAATGCCGCCTTTCAGGGCGGCCTGCTTGCTTTCGCGGTTCTTTTCCTGTTTCTGGGAAACCTCTGGGATGCCCTGAACGTTTCGTTGGCGATCCCGATCGCCATCCTGGGCACGATGGCCCTGATGTTCTTTACCGGCACCTCGATGAACGTTCTGTCCCTGGGCGGCCTGGCTTTCGGGGTGGGGCTTCTGGTCGATGCCGGGATCGTTGTGGTGGAAAACATCGCCACTCATCGGGAGCAGGGCAAACCGGCCAAGCAGGCGGCCATCGATGGCGGAGAAGAGGTGACCCCCGAGATTATCGGGACCGTCCTGACCACAATCGTGGTTTTTATCCCGCTTCTTTTCGTGATCGGGCTGGTGGGGCAGGTGATGAAGGATTTCGCGCTGACCGTGACCCTGTCCAACCTGATGAGTCTGGCGGTGAGCTTGACGATCACCGCCCTGTTTGCCTCCTTGATCTCCCGGCGGGTGACCCGGCCCTTTCTTGAGCCGCAGATCGGGCGATTAGCCCAGATGGACCGGAAATGGGTCGGCTGGTTCCTGCAGCACCGGGCCGCTGGGATGGGGGTAGTCGCTCTGGCTTTCGCGGTGGCGGTGGCGGCTCTGCTGACTTTGGACCGGGAGGTGATGCCCCGGGTGGACCAGGGCCAATTCATCCTGCGGGCCCAGTTGCCGCCGGGGACCCGCCTGGAGGTGACCGACCGGGTGGTCGGGCGGATTGAACGGGTCCTGGCCGCGCTGCCGGAGGTCCAAGACGTCTCGGTCACCATCGGCTCTTCGAAAGAGAAAAAGGCGGAGGAGCTTCTGGAAACGCTGGGCTCCCACCAGGCCCAAATCCTGGTCACCCTCAAGCTCCGCCCCTTGCGTCTTCGGAAAACTTCCGATCTGGTCCAGGAGCTCAAGGATACCCTCCGCCGAGAGCCGCTGGAAGCAGCGCAGATCGAATACCTTCTGGAGGAGTCGGTTTTCAAGTCGGCCCTGTTAGGGGCAGCGCCCCTGGTGGTGGAGATCCGGGGCCCGGATCTGTTGAAGACCGAGAATCTGACCGGGCAGGTCCGGGATCTTCTGGAGGAGATCCCCGGCCTCTATGGAGTCCAGACCAGCCTGATTCCTCCTTCGCCGGAAACCAAGGTTCACGTGCACAAGGACCGGGCCGCCGCCTACCACCTGTCGGTCAGCGACATCGCCTTGACCGCCCAGACGGCCGTGAAGGGGACCATCGCAACCAAATTCAAGGAACAGGGCCGTGAGATCGACATCCGGGTTCGCCTCCGGGAGGAGGACCGGAAGGACCTAGACAAGGTGAACCGCCTGCTGGTCCATTCCTCTCTGGACATCGATGTCCCGCTGGCGGAGGTGGCCCATTTCACCATCGGGAAAGGGCCGACCGAAATCCATCATCTGGATCAGCAAAGGACCTTCTTCGTCACCGCCCAGCTGGCCGGCCGCTCCCTGAAGGACACCCTGGCCGAGGTGGAGAGCCGCTTGAGGTCTCTCAAGCTGCCGGCCGGCGCCACGGCGGCCTTAACCGGAGAGAACGAGCAGATGAAGGAGTCGTTTGCTTCGGTTGCTTTCGCCCTGATGCTGTCTTTGATCCTGGTCTACATGGTGATGGCTTCGGAGTTCGAATCGCTGTGGCAGCCGTTCCTGATCATGGTCACCATCCCGATGTCGGTGATCGGAGTGGCGCTGGCCCTGTGGCTGACCTCCACCCCGGTGAGCGTCATGGTAGGAGTCGGGTTTCTGGTATTGGGCGGGATTGTGGTGGATAACGGCATCGTGATGGTGGCATGCGTCAACTCGCTTCGGGAGAAGGGGGTCCCGCTGGAGGAGGCCTGCATCCAATCCTCCGTCTTGCGCTTGAGGCCGATCTTGATGACCGCCAGCACGACGGTGCTGGGTGTTTTTCCGATGGCGCTGGGCTTAGGGCAGGGAACCGAGCTGCAGGGACCGATGGCGATCACCACGATGGGGGGATTGACGATCGCCACTTTCTTGACCCTGATCTTCCTGCCGACCCTCTATTACATGGGGGCCCGCGTTTTCTCCCGGTCCAAGCTTCCCGCGGCGGCGGTTCCAGAGCCGGCACTGGAGGCGGCCCTGCCCCTGCAGCCGGTGGCGGTGGAGGTGCCGGAGATCCCGGAGAATTTCGGCGGGGAGGAGGCGGCTCCGTCCGAGGCGGCCTCTCCATGGCTCTATTCGGTGGGGATGGGATCGGAGCCGGAACCGCCGCCCGCTCCCACATCGCCGGAGCCGGCTCCAAGCCCGCCGCCGCCCGAGGCAGGGGACAGCCCCCAACGGGGACACTCTGCTTTGCAGGGTGTCCCCTTGGGGACTGTCCCCGATCTGACTTCTTTAAACCCACGGCAGGTGAAGCTCCTGGAACATCTGAAAGCTCATGGGCGGATCACCCGGAAGGAGTACGTCAAGCTGACCGGCGCCTCTGTCCCGACGGCGGCCCGGGACCTCAAGGAGCTGGCAGACCGGGGGTTGATTGTGGGGCACGGGCCTCTGGCCCGAGGTCGTTATTATGTCCTTGCCTAGTTTTTCCCTGCGTCGCCCGATCACGGTGACGATGCTCTACCTGGGTATGAGCTTAGTCGGGGCGATCGGGCTCACCCAGCTGCCCGTCGAGCTTTACCCCAACTTCAGCTTCGGAGACATCTCCATCATCGTGGACATCCGGGGAGGGATGCCGCCGGTGGAGGTGGAAGGGCGGGTCGCCAAGATCATCGAGGAGGCGGTCGGGGACACCACCCACCTGAGGGACCTGATCTCCATCTCGGAGGAAGGCCGGACCCGGGTGGTTCTGGCCTTCGAGCCGGGCACCGACATGGATTTCGCCGCGCTGGAAGTCCGGGAGAAATTCTCCAAGATCCGGTCGAAGCTGCCCCCGGAGATTGAAAAGCCGGTCATCGCCAAGTTCGAGCAGAGCGACCAGCCGATCGTGATCACGGCGGTGACCGCGCCGGAGGCCACCCCGGAGATCCTGCGTCGGCTCGTGGATGAGCAGATCAAAGACCGGATCATGCGGGTGGAGGGGGTGGCCAACGTGGAGGTGGGCGGAGGCCGGGAGCGGAAGATCCTGGTGGAAGTGGACCAGGAGAAGCTCCAGGCCTTTCGGATCCCGATGGATCGGGTGACTCGCCTGCTGTCGGTCAGCAACCTGAACCTGCTGGCCGGGGAGGTGGAGCGGGTCCGGAACAAGTATCTGATCCGGGCGATGGGGGAGTTCAAATCCCTGCCCGAGATCGAGAATCTGGGGATCGCGGTCACCCCTTCTCATTCGATGATCCGGCTCAAGGACGTGGCCACGGTCAAGGATTCCTTCATGGAGGCCACCAGCTTCGCACGGGTCAACTCCCTGCCGGTGGTTTCCCTCTACATCCAGAAAGAGACCACGGCCAACACGGTCAAGGTGTCTCGGGACGTTTTAAAGACCCTGGATGAGATGCAGAAGGACCCTCATCTGCCCCGGCAGATCCGGTTCATCGTCACCTACAACCAGGCGGTCCAGATCCAGCGGGCGATCGATGAGGTGGGATCCGCTTTGATCAGCGGGGCGGTCCTGACGATTCTGGTCTTGGGCGGCTTCCTGGCCACCCAGCGTCTGCCCCGGCTGCTGTGCCTGCCGGCCATCGGAGCGGTGACCGCCATGGCGTTGGCCGCCTACCGGTACGCCCTCATTCCGATCCCGGTGGCCAGCGGGATCATGAGCGGGCTTTTGGCCGGCCTGCTGGGGGTGGCGGCGGCCTGGAGGCATCTGCGGCTGACCCTGATTGTGGCCATCGCTATCCCCTTAGCGACGGTGATCACGCTGGGCCTGATGTTCTTCCAGAAATTGACCTTAAACATTATGACCTTGGGCGGCTTAGCGATGGGGATCGGGATGCTGGTGGACAACTCCATCGTGGTTCTGGACAACATCATCAAGCGGCTGGAAAGGGGAGAGCCCAAGCCGGAAGCGGCTGTCCACGGCAGCTTGGAGATGCTTCTGGCCATCGTGTCGGCCACCCTGACCCATATCGTGGTCCTCCTGCCGATCGTTTTCGTCAACAAGGAGATCCGGATCCTGTATACCGGCTTCGCCCTGACGATCAGCGGCTCCCTGCTGGCCTCGCTGGCGGTGGCCTTGACCGTCGTGCCGCTGCTGGCCTGCCGGCTGGAGTTTCCGGTGGCAGCGCAAGCGGTCATCAGGGGAAAACAGCAGTGGAGATCCCTGTTCCGCAAAGGCTTGATCAGTGCCTTGAGATGGCGCTGGGCCGTGGCGCTGGTCTGTGTTTTTCTGTGCGCCGCCAGCTGGCAGATCTTCCAGACGATCCCCAAAGAGTTTTTGGGAAGAGCGGAGGCGGAGGATTTCACGATCTTCGTGGAGCTGCCCACCGGGGCCAAACTGGACATCTCCGACCAGGCGGTGGCCAAGATCGAGAAGCTGCTGGGCGATGTGCCGGAGGTCAAATCGGTCTCCTCCCGGGTGGAGCCCTGGTCCTCCAAGGTGTACGTCAAGCTTCTTCCCCTGGCGGAGCGGAGCCGCTCCACGCGGGACGTGATCGATTCCCTGCGCCCTCAGGTGGAGGAGGTGGAGAAGTCGATCAAGGAGGCCTTCGTCTACTTTGAGGAACCGGGCCAGACCGAGACCAATGAGGTGATCCTCGAGATCTACGGCTGGGACTACGAGATCTTAAACCAGTTGGCCGTGGAGATGCTCAAGAAGATGCAGGCGGTCAAGGGCTTGACCGACCTGAAGATCCGGTGGCGGCGGGGCCGCCCCGAATGGCGGATCCAGGTGGACAAGGTGAAAGCGGCCCGATATGGGCTGACGGTCGAGGAGGTGGCCAATGCCGTCCACGCCCAGATGCGGGGCTTAAGGGCCACCCTGTACCACACCGAGTCGAAGGAGGTGGAGGTGATCACCCGCCTGGAGGAGGCCGACCGGGCCACTTTAGAGAAGCTGCGGCGGATGACCTTCGTGCTGCCCAACCGGGATCTGGTTTACCTGGAGCAGATCGCCCAGCTTCAGCCGGGGATCGGCCCTTCCAAGATCTGGCGGAAGAACCACGAGCGGATGATCCAGGTCTCGGCCAACCGGGGCCGGTACGCTTTCGGGGAAGCAGCCCAGAAGGTGCACGAGACGATCAAAGAGATGCCCTTCCCCAAGGACTATTACTGGCGGTTCGGGGAAAACTACTGGAAGCTGTTGCAGAACCAGAAGGAGCTCTCCTTCTCCCTGTCTCTTTCGCTGATCCTGCTGTTCCTGGTGCTGGCCTCCCTGTTCGAATCGTACCTTCAGCCGTTCATCATCCTGATCACCGTCCCCCTGGCCACGGTCGGGTCGGTGCTGATCTTGAAGGGGACCCACCAGGCCCTCAACGTGGGGGCCATGATGGGGGCGATCCTGCTGGGAGGGATCGTGGTCAACAACGCCATTATCCTGGTGGATGAGGTCAACCGTCTTAAAGGGCAGGGAAGGCGTTTGAAGCGGGCGGTGGTGGAGGCCAGTTTAAGCCGGATCCGTCCTATTGCCATGACCGCCTGCACCACGATTTTAGGGCTGCTGCCGATGGCCTTCAGCCGGACCGAGGAATCCTCCCTCTGGGCCCCGATGGCCCTGGTCGTGTTGGGGGGGATGAGCAGCTCCACCTTCCTGACCCCCATCATCGCCCCAGGACTCTACCTGATCTTTGAAGACCTGAAGAAGCTTCTTCACAGACCGTATCATAACCATATCACCCATCTAAAAGCAACACTTCCCTAACCTGACCCTTTTAAAGCCAAAGGGGCCTGGCCCTTTTAAGGCCAAAGGGGCCTGGCCCCTTTGGTTAATCGTTATACTAAATTTAAATAAGGCCCTTGACTATAAGGAAGGCAATCAGGTATATTTTATCTGGAGGCATTATAAAATATTTTCTACTTGATTTTATATCGAATGGATTGGTATTTTAATAGGTGATTGATACCGGTGAAAATTCAACCCGTTTCCATTTCCCCGATAAATCAGCCAGAGGCTGACGCGCCAAGATTTTTGGCGCGGGCAAACCTCCGCCACAAAACGTGGCGGACGCGCCGAGAAGTTTGGCGTGCGCCGCAAGGCGGGGACGCAAAGTCACGGGTCCCCCAAGTTTCGATTTGGTTCGCGAAGCGAAACAAATCGT
>CAYJTC010000006.1:19776-28113 GCA_964372955.1 uncultured Planctomycetia bacterium
GCAAAGTCACGGGTCCCCCAAGTTTCGATTTGGTTCGCGAAGCGAAACAAATCGTGGGGGATAGCCGGGCTGCCGACTATGGAGAATAAAATGAGTCGACAGTCCGGTGGAATCTCAGGATAAGCTCACCGAGGGAGTTCTTCTTCCCTGGGAACAGCCGAGGCGGCGCCCGCTGCTTCGGATCCTTGCGGGTCTGGTCTGTTTTACCTTCACCTTCACGCAAACGCCTTTAAGCCCCAACGCTTTTGCTGTCCCTTCCCATCCGACTGATCCCTCCAACTTAACCAACGTCTCTGCGATCCAAAACCAGGCCAACCTCGTCCGGTTTGAGCGGGCGATTCGGAACCTGCAAGAGAGCATGGAGGAAAAGCGAAAGCTGGAATACAACATCCAGCTGGCCCAGCTGATGGCCACCGGGCGGGTCAGCCGGACGGTGGAATCCCACGTCACTGAAATCGCGCAGGCCGGACTCCAACAGGTCAGCGCCGGCGGTCAGTCGGTGATCCAGACCTGGGCCGGCGTGATCGGCGACCCCCAGCTCAAGCAGGGGGCCACCTTCTTCAATTACATGCCGCTCATGGAGAACACGAAATTCGGCAAGAAGCCAGGCCGGATCTATTTCAAGAACGGCAATGTTGCCCAGATTGATGAGGAGTACGTCGCAGCTCCCGGCGGAGGCTTCTTCCGGGACACCTTCGACATGGAATACAACGACCAGAAAAACCTGCGCAGCTACCGGGCCACGGAGTACCGGAAACTGGGGATCCCCGGGTTTGAAAGACTCAAGCTGCGGGAGATCAGATGGAGAGGAACCTTTGTCGGTCCCTTCTACGCCACCGACACCACGGTGGCGGTGAAGAAGCTCATGGATGAGGTGAGCGAGGTCACCCATTACTTCACCTGGACCCCCGACGACATCCAGCGGCTCTTAAGCCAGATCGAACAGGTCGGTCGCAAGGCCGGCATCACGGCGGCGGAACTGGACTGGGTCGCCTCGATGCAGGAGGCGATGGCCAAGAAGCGGATCGCCGTGGGGGTCACCACCCAGCGGACCGAGACCACCGAGCGGATCTTCAACAAAGGGCACGACCGGGACAAACCGTTGGGCTGGAAGCAGACCTTCACCGACTCCCTCGGCAACGTGGTGGTCTCCAACGTCGATGTCACCTACATGGGGAACACCCGGAAGCTGGCCACCTACCAAGAAAACGGGACCCGCCACTCCCTGCTGGTCAGCGATCAGGATTTCCAGGTTTACCGGGACTGGACAGCCCGAATTCTAGAAGCCCCCAACACCTTTAGCCCCGAAGAGCAGGCGGCCGCCCAGCGGCTTAAGGCCCGGATCGACAGCGGGGAGTTGGCCCCCGGAAAATACGCCCAGACCTCCTTCACCGTGGAGCGGACCTACCTGGCCTACGAGGACAAGTACGGGGAGCCGATCCAGTGGAAAGAGAGGTCCACTTCCTCCGGCGGGCCGCTGGTCACCGACCGGGAGGTGAAGGTGACCTACGGGCCGGAGCTGGAGTTGATCCGGCAGGAGGAGAAGGTGACCGAGAGCGGGGCCTACTCCGCCAAGGATGTGGCGGCCTACGAGCGGCTGGTCCGGGAGGTGGAAGGCAAGGGACTGGAGGCCTCCCCCGCGGAGATCCAATGGGCAGAGGATACCCAGAAAAAGCTGGGAACCGAAATCGCGGCCGGCAAACCGTTCACCCGGAGCTCCACGGTGATCCGGGACAACTACGCGCAGAACGATTCCCGGCAGGTGATCGAGGTCCGGACCCTCACCCAGACCGGCCAGACCACCCTCGAGGAGCGGGCGCTGACCCACTGGCTCGACGGATTCGGCCGGACGGTCAACCCGCTGACTTACACCACCGAAGAGACCCGGATCAGCGACGAGATCAAGGCCCAGCTGACGGCCCGGGCGATGGCGATGCTGGCCAACCCGGACTCCACCGAGGCTGCACTTAAGGCGGCCGCCGACATGCTGGCCTTCATCCGGGGAGGAACACTGCCCAGCCTTTACAAACGGGTCGGGATCAATTTCCGGGACCACCAGATCTACAACAGCGCCGGCCAGCCGATCCAGTACGAGGAAACCTTCAGCTCCAACGCCGATCGGATCGCCACCCGGACCCGTGTCTTCGGGATCGAGTATGACTCCTTAGGGCGGCTCCTGTCTTCGGTCTCCAGGGTCTGGCGGTTCGGGACCGGGACCCGGCGGGCCTATCGGCTTTCCGATGGGATGGAGCTGGACGCCCCCATGCTGCGGACCCTGCTGGAGGCCTACTCCTCGAAGGCCAAGCAGGCGACCCTGCAGGAGCTGATCGATGCGGGAGAGCTGAAGATTTATGACCCCCTCGGCAGGTTGCTGTCAGAGGAACAGACTGAGAAGATTCTTCGGGACCACTTCATCCTGGTCCGCCAAGCCACCTTGGAGGATCTGCTGGAAAGCGGGGAGGTCAGCCGTCGTCCAGACGGCACCCTGACCGATGGAGATAACAACCCGCTGACCGACGCCCAGGCGCAGGAGAAAATCAACAAGCGAACCCTCACCCGTCCCCGGACAGTTCAAGAGGCGATCGAGGCGGGACTGATACGGATGCTGGGCCGCGGAGATACGGTTCTGGATCAGGAAGCGGCAACTGGACTTCTTCGCCAGCGCTCGGTGGCTCCTCATGTGGCCACCTTGGATGATCTGATCCAGCGGGGCGTGATCAAACTTGAGAACGTTCCATTCACCTTGGATTCCACCTCCCACGTTTTCCGGCACAGTCTGGAGTATGACGGACTCAACCGCCTGATCGGCTCGATCGAGGAAACCCACAACCCGGCCGACGGTCTTAAAACCACCACCCGGAGCTACGGGATTGTCCATGATGATCAGGGGCGGGTGGCCTCTTCCCTCACCGTGACCCGGCGGCAGGGCAAGGGGGTCCGCAGCGCCCTTTTCTTCGAGGGGGAGGAGCTGTCCGCGCTGGGCCTGCACGCTCTGCTCGAGCAGAAGAATCAGTGGCTCTCCGACCTGATCGCGCGGGGAAAGGTGGAGCGCAGAGAGGTAGAGTCGGACCTGGACCAGACGGTCACCAGCTACCGGCAGCAGACCCGTTACTACGGAGCCAGCACCCTGGCGGAGGGGGCGCGGGATCTGATCAGCACCCGGGGCTACAACCGGGATGGAATCACCACGATCGAGGAAAGCTCCATGGCCCGCTTCAATGAAAGCGGCCAGCTGTTTAACCAATTTGTCCAGACCCTCCAGCAGGGGGTGGACACGATCAGCCTTCCTTATATTGGGGACCTGGAGCTGAGCCTCGAAGGGATGGAGGCCTTGAGGGCCTCCTTCCCGAATCTGACGATCCAGGAGATGTTTGAGACCGGCTTGATCCAGATGCTCAGCCGCTCTAGCGTGGTGAACACCCGGTCCGAGACCTATCGATACGAGATCGAGTATGAGCCGGACACCGGGTTCCTCAAGAAGCAGACCGAGATGATCTCCAGCGACCAGAACCCCGGGGTGACCACCGTGGAGTTCCTGGACGCCAACTATTCCAAGACCGGCCAGCTGATCTTCTCCCGGACCCGCAACCACTCCAACCTGTTTGATCTGGAGAGAAGCACCTCCGACCTGGCCAACTTCAGCAGCTACTCGCCGGAGGGGATGCCGCTGACCACCGAGACGATCGGCGTCCAATCCAGCGTTGACCTTTTCGGCAGCGGATCGGACAGCCTGGTCCGCCAGTATTCCCTGGGAATCGACGGCCAGGCCCGGCAGGTGGCCAGCGTCTCGGCGGGGATCGCCCGGGAGCTGGAGGGGTCCACCTTTGAGATCGGGCAGATCACCGCTACCCAGTACGATCCGCGTGGCAACCCGATCCACGCCCACGGCTCCAGCCGCCGGGTGGGGACCGACATCTTCGGGAATTTCTCGAAGCGGTTCCAGCAGCACCTGTACGCCGTGATCCACGGGGAGATCAAGATCAAGCTCACCGACTCGGTGGACGATCCCTCGGTCCGGCGAGAGCACCCGGTCGGGACCGGAGCCACCTTAAGTCTTTTGAAGAAGGGAAGCGCTGAGGAAAGGGAGATCGCCGGGTCCGCCCCGGCTCCCTTCCTGGCCACGCAGGATTACAATCGGATCACCGTCGCTGATTTTGGATTCGTCAAGGTTTACAAGTACATGAAGAAATCGGACGGCAAACTTTCCGGCGCCTTGATCGAGATCCCCGGCGGGCAGATCCCGATCCCGGAGGTCAGCCGCGTGGAGATGGGAGACAACGGGATCGTGACCATCGAGGGAGGCTACGGCTATTCCCGGACCCAGTACACCGTCCAGCGGACGGCCGATGGCAAGATCCGCGCTGTTCGCTACAGCTTCAAGACGGAGAACTTCGTCTCCCGAGAGGAAGAGGCGGAGGTGATCGAGAGCCAGCTTTCCAACGGGATCATCACGACCCAATACGACTCGGTCACCTTCAAGGACAACAACAGCGATGGGGACACCTCGGATCCCGGGGAAAGGACCCAGACCCGGACCAAAACGATCCACAACGTGGGCCTCATCAACGTGATCCGCCTCTACACCGAAGGGAACTTGAACGGCGCCGTCCAGATCGCGGGGCCCGGCTACGAGGCCTCTGTCTACAACGTCACGAACGTCACGTTGGGGGCGCAGGAGGTGATCGTGGAGGGATCCGGCGTCACCTTCCGGGTCAACCAGAATGCCGCGGGAACCACCATCACCAAGCGGGTTGCCCCGAACAGGGACCCAACCCAAAATCAGTCGGTCACGATTCAGAAGCTGACCCGCCAGGTCGGGGACCGGACGGTTCAGACCTTCATGACCTTGATCCGCAATCACCGGGACCAGGTGACCAAGGCCACCTGGGTGGATGAGGCCAGCCAAACCGCATGGGCCACCCTGACGGCCGTCTGGGACGCCAAGGGGACGGAATCGGATTTAAGCGACGACACCGCCACCCTGATCGTAAACGGGCCGGAGGGGTACACCACCCATTCCTTCACGAAGGTTTCCCGGATCGGCTTTGCCCTGGACGATCCGGAACAGGTGGCCTTCACCGGGGTGGGAGCCGACGGCGCGAGCGCCGCTTATCGGATCCGAATGGATGGGGCCAATCTGGTAATCCGAAACACGGCGGCCGGCACGCAGACCGAGACTCTGCGGCTCGATGGGACGATCCGGACCATCTACCGGAAAACGGATGGGACGGTGGAGCAGACCATCGTCGTCACCGAGGGGATGTACGTCACCCGGCTCACCACCTACCGGGGGGTCTACCCAGCCAACCCGATCGATCAGAATCTGCTGGAAGGGGAGGATATGATCGGGCCTGGGTTTGCCCGAAGCGACTGGTACGCCGACGAGGAGGGCAAACTGGTCTGGACCGACGCGGCGGGCAACGTCATCCGCGGCAACAGCCGGCCCGGGGAGGGCTGGCGCCAGCTGGTTACCCAGAGAACGATCACCTACCTGGGTGAGTCGGGGAGCCCCAGCCAGATCGCCCGTCTGACCTACGACGCCTCCTATCGGTCCGTCCAGAAGCCCAGCGGCAAGATCATCCACGTCTACATGGAAAGCTACAACGAGCAGGGGGCCGCGATGAAGGTGATGGAGATCGCCCGGACGGAGAATGAGCAGATCGCCTGGGCCCGGATGCAGAGCTACGACCCCAGCGGCAACCGGCGGACCTTTCACATGGAGGTCAAGGCCCACGCGGACGGCTCGGAGTACCGGAGCCTGGCGGCGATCTACACCGATTCCACCGGAGCCCGGACCCGGCTGCTGCTGATTCCGGACAACACCGTGATGGAGGAGGGATCTTCAACCTACAGCACCCCGAAACGCCACATGGTTGAGATCGCCAACAGCGAATCGGTGCTCCCGATGAAGCTGTTTGTCCTGCAGGGGGACCCGGCCTCCTTGGCCTCGGATCTTAAGGCCCTCACCGAGGATCAATGGCATGCTCTCCTGGCTGGGCCTTTGACCCTGCAGATCAACAGCCGCTCCTACACCGTTCGGCTTACACAAGCCGGGGACGACACGGGGCGGCTGGCGACCCTGTCGATCCCGGCCCCCTTGCCGATCCGCTCGACGATGCAGATCGTTTCCTACACCGGTTCCACGACCCCGCCCAACATCAGCGCCATGGACTTGATTCGCCTGGCTTGGGCCAGGAAGATCGCGGTGCCCGGAGACGGAAACGGGGACGGCAAGACCGATCCGGGCGAGACGACCACGGACCCCGAGAAGGTGATCGAAACCATGAAGCAGGGGGGCAAGCCGATCACCGTTCCCTGGGACACCGATGGGGATGGGCAGGTGGAAGCCGGAGAGACGGTCGTGGTCATTCAGTCCTTTCAGGACAGCTCCGCGCTTCCTCCAGAGCAGCGGGAGGCCCTGTTGAGGGGCCAATCGATCTGGCTAGTGATGCGGGAAACGATTTCCATCGTGCGTGTCAGCGGAATCGGCCCGGCCCCCCGGCTGGATCCGGTTCAGCTCTCGGAATCGCAGCGCAACGACCTGACGCAGGGTAAAGAGGTGACCTTGAATCTGGACGGCCGTGAGGTGGTGATCCGCCGGTTCGACCCGGCCCCCGAATCCAGGTTCGTGACCATTCAGAAATGGGTGTTGGCCGACGGAACGCCAGGAAGCGGCCCTCCGCCCTCGCTCGAGGGCCTGGAGTTGACCGACTCGCAGTGGGCCGATCTTCACAAGGCCGACGGCGAGGTCACGGTGACGCTCCCCGACGGAACGAAGGTGACGCTCAAAGGGACCAGCGGCCTGTCGGAAGAGCAGAACAAGCGGCTGGGGGTCGGGGACACCACGACCGCCTTGGCCCTGGTGGCCACCGCCTTTGACCGGGAGGGCAAACCGGTTCGGGGCAAGATCCAGAATCGGCTCCTCTCCCATGTCCAGGCCCGGGCCGCCTACGTCCAGGTCATCTCCAATTATTTCGGCAACCCCACACAGCTGAGTGTCACGCTGGTGCAGAATCCCGACGGCTCGATCACCCGGCGCTACACCTACGCGGCCAATGACCCGGCCAAGAAGATGACGATCGACATCCAGCCCAACGGGTTCGCCGAGGCCTATCGTTCAGGGAAACAGGGGGTTCTGCGAATCGCCTACACGCTGGATTTCGGCTGGGTGCCGGCGGTCATCGGCTGGGGTGAGTTTGAGGGGGCCCTCAAGCGGGGGCCGGACAAGGAGACCTTCCGGGTCCGCAACAGCCTGAATCAGACTCCTTTCACGGTCCGGGTGGTGGAGAGGGACGCCGGCGGCAAGATCAAAAAGGTGGAGGTTCGCGACGCGGCCGGCCGGCTCGCGGAGGGGGTTAACGAGACGGACCTGAACCGGCTGCTGGAGGCCGCCAAGAAGCTGGAGGGGTCGGCATCGACGTATGAGGTGAGCCTGGTCTTTGAGTCCGATTCCCTGGAGCTGGTCCATCATGACGCGGCCGCCGACTACCCCCCGTCGCTGGCCGATCTCCGGCTGACCGATTCCCAGAGGAGGGATCTGGAGGCTGGCCGTTCGGTGCTGGCATCCTCCCGGGACGGGAAGGTGAAGCTGCTCCTGCGAAAGGCGGCCGCGAATCCCTCTTCCCTGACGGAACAGCAGATCCGGGATCTGAAGGCGGGGCGGTTCCTCCTGCAGGCAGGAGAGCTGCTGGCCCTGACCTCCGTTGTGTCCGGAATCTTTTATCTGGTCCTCAAGACGAAGGAGATTGGCCGGGTGGAGGAGGACGCGGCCGGGATCTTCCGGGTCCTCAAGAAGGATCCGCAGGGGAACTGGACGGTGGATGTGACCGGTGAGCTGGACCAGAAGGATCTGAAATCGGTCCGGGAGGCGATTGGGCGGATCCTGCAGAAATCCACGGATACCAGCCGCTCGCTGGAGAACAGCTCCCAGGTGGCGTTCGTCAATCCCCTGGTGGTGGAGCCGATGCTGGATGAGGGGGATCTGGACGGGGATGGGAATCGGACCGAGGCGGTCCGGCTGGCCCGGTCGTTGTTGATCGACGTCAGCGGCGGGACGGAGTTCCCGAACGTGCCCGGCTACAAGCTGTCCGACACGATGAGTTTGGTCGGGTTGCTGGATGCCTGGGGCAAAGGGGAATTTAAGGATTACAACGGGTTCCCATTCCGTTTTGAGCATCATCCGGAGATGCCCGCGATCATTGGAGTCATTGGGTTCAAAGTGGGGTTGGGGCCGCCTCGACTTCCTGGACCTCCTGCCGGCAGTGGGGGTGGCGGCGGCGGGGGTGGGTGGGGTGGCGGCGGTTCCGGCGGTGGATCCGGCTCTGGCGGCAGCGGTGG
>CAYJTC010000006.1:28213-32192 GCA_964372955.1 uncultured Planctomycetia bacterium
GCAGCGGCGGTTCCGGCGGCAGCGGCGGTTCCGACAGTGGTGACTTTGGAGAGGGAGGATTTTCCGACGGTAACGGCGGCGCTGGCGGCGGCGGTTCGTCCGGCGGCTCCACCGGTGGAGGCCGGATTGGCCCCTCCGCGGACCGGATTTATCTTCGGATCGGCCAGATGCTGCGGGGGCTGATGGTTTCCCTGCGGGGAGCCGCGGCCGGCGCTCTGGGGATCTTAAGCGAATCATTCATTGGAGAGATCGTCAGCCGCCTTCAAGCCGCCTTTGGGCTTCTGGTCATCAACTGCGCCCCGGTCGCGATGTCCGCTTTCCTGAGGGTTCGGGGCTATTTCATGGGCCCGACCGATCAGGAGATGGTAGCCGCTTCCCTCGTGGTTCGGCAGCTGCTGGATGTCGGGGAGCGGATGATTGTCCCCACCACGCAGGGGCCCTCCATCTCCGCCTACACCCTGCGGATGGTGGCCAACGAGATCTACGGTGTTCCTCTGCAGACGATCCGGGCCGCCTCCGGCTCCCAGGAGCTGTACCTGCGGATCCTGAATGCTTCGGGGAACCGGGCGATCATCCATTTCGCCGACCACTGGGTGACCTTCGTGGGATTGGTTCGAGGCGCCAGCGGCGATCAGGTCCGATACGTCGATTCGGATAATCAGGTCCGTGAGATCTCCTTGTCGAATTTCCTGGCCCGCTGGCGCGCCGGCCGAGGGTACGCCCTGGTGGTTAAGAGCGCGGTCTCTTCCGGAAGCGGGACCACCGGCCCTCCTTCTCTTCCGACCGCCGGCTCCTCCCAGGGAAAGAACCCGAATCTCCAGACGGTAGGGGGCCTGAAAGAGCATCTGATCTTCGCTCCGCCCCTGGATTTGACCCGCCTGATTCACGGCGCGCAAACCATCCCTCAGCTGCAGCCGGCCCAGATCGATCAGATCGGCGCCGATGGAACCGCCTCTCATACCGACAGCTCTCTGGAATATCAGTACGGCGAGGAAGGCAAACTGGTGGGGGGCCGGGGCCGCTCCATCACCTATGGGCAGACGCTGTTCGGCGAGCGATTCCTCACCGAGGGTTTGGAGCGCCACATCGTGATCCAGGGACAGCTGAAGATCCTATCCAGTGTGTCGACCACCACCACCCAGCGGCTGGACGGCTCGGTGGTGGCCAATCGGGATGAGTCCTATTTTGAATACACGACCGGCCAGGAAGAGGCCAACGCCCTTCCGGCTTTCTACAGGAATTCCGACGGGTCGGTCAAGGGGCAGTTCCTGCTGCCCAACGGGCGGGTCAAACGGGGGCTTCTGCGGGTGGCCAGCGGGGTCAGCTTTGGGGAGGGCCGGACCGCGTTCGGAGAGATTTTCAAGAGCACCACCCTTCGGAATTTCGAGGTGACGGCCGCGGGCGCCCGGATGACCCGCTCCGAGACCGAAACGCGCACGGTATCGGTGGAAGGATCTGAGAGCGATTCCACCCAGATCCTGGAGCAGGAGTTTGATGCCCGGACCGGCGTTCTGATCGGGGCCAGGGGCCACAGCCGGACCGAAACCACCGATGCTTTCAGCTACGCCTTCACCGTGGCCATCGCCGATGAGAAATACAGGATCCTCAACGGCCAGGCGAAGGTGGCCGAGACCCTCACCCGCTCCCACACCACCACTTTGGCCGGCGATGAGACGGATACGGTAGTCCGGCTGGGCACCCGGTACACCGAGGGGACCGAGGATCCGGCCGCGCTGGCTTCCGCTTACAGCCGGCCGGTCCTGGACGGCACCCCGCCTTCCACCGGCCGCGTTTGGGTTGGCCTGGTGACGGGGGCCGAGGAGCTGGAGGTGGAGTACACCGACTTAGACGGCCAGACCCGGCGGTTTAAAGGAACGGTCTCCACTTCCACAGACCCTTATGGCTTTGGCCGGACCCAGGAGTTGATCCGCAACACCCACGAAGTCTTTGGCGGGACTCCGAAGGTGGTCCTCTCCATGCGCCAGGCCCGCCAGCAGAGCGCCGATGGGGCTTACTCCGACGGGGTCAGTCTCACCCGGTTCGATTTCAGCGACGGCGGCGAGGTCACGAAAGCGATGCTCCGGGATGGAGAGCTCACCCTGGAGGAGCTGCGCCAGGCCTTCCCCGGGGTCGGGGACGAGGACCTCTGGTCCTACGTGGACCGGAACACCCTTCAGGCCCGGACCGGTCTGCTCAAGAATGTCCGGGATCAGCAGATCACCTTCTTCAACCCGCTGACCGGCAAGACCGAGAGCTTCGTCGGTTCGGCCACCGTGGCGGTGGATCCTTACGGCTTTACCACCACAGTCAGCCAGGCTTCAAACCGGCACCAGCTGATCAAGGGGACGGACAAGGTCATCCGGACGGACAATTCGGTCATCGCCCGCTCTCAGGATGGGGCCGCCTCGAGGACCCGTTCCTTCGTTGAATACACCTATGACAGGCAGACGACCCGCCTGGTGAACGCGCGGGGAGTCAGCCATGTAGAGTCGGACGACCCCTACGAGTTTGTCCATACCGTGACGGACTCGGAGGATGAATACGACGAGCCGCTCCTGGCCTCCATCGGCCAGCTCCGGGTCAAGAAGACGCGCAGCCGGACTTCCTCTATATATGACGATGACAGCCGTTCCACCGGGGAAGGGGAGATGGCCTTCACCTACGATGAGGCCGGCCGGCTGACTGCCCAGGAGTCAAAAACCCAAGTCCATTCCATCGATGGCTTTGGATGGCAGGATACCCTCGCTCAGACGCGGGAGATCTTCGGGATGGTCACCCGCGCGGACGGCAGCTCCACCGGCCAGATGCGGGTCTTCCGGTCGGAGACGGAATCCCGCGCCAAGGCGGGGGATGGAAGCGCCAACGATACCCAGGCGTTCGTGACCTACCAATATCACTCCGAGACGGCCCGGTTGATCGGGGCCGAAGGCCGCAGCCGCTCGCGCGCGGTCAGCGCCTTTGATTGGCAGAGAACCGACACCCAGACTCAGGACGAATACACGGTGATCCATCGCCAGGATGGAACCTCCACGGGGCAGGCCCGTGTGGTCCGGTCTCAGTCCGATTCCACGTCGGAGTCGGATGACGGCACCGTCGCCGACTCCCGCTCCGTCCTTCTGTTCGCCCACGATTCGCAGACGGCCAAGCTCAAGGCGGCCTCGGAAGGGGAGGTCACTCTGGACCGGCACGGGATGAAGGTTGCAGCCCGCGGGACGGTCAGCATCTCTAAGACCCTCTTCGGCACAGTGGCCTCTTCTACTGCCCGGAATAGTTACAAGATCCTCCGAGGACAGATGCGCCGCACCCGAACCCTCCAGGAGGGCCGCGAGCTTCGGTTCGACCTGAGCGAGGTCCGGTCCATCCAGGACCAAGTCTTCCGCTACAACGCCAAGCTCCAGATGAACGGCGTGGAGGACCGGGCGGTCACCCTGGAGTTCGCCGGGGTCCGGGTGGAGGATCATGTAGGGGCCGTGGCGATCTCCACCAACGCAGTCACCGGCGAGACCGTCGAGACCCGCCAGACCTTCGGTTACCAGATTGAGAAGGGTACCCCGCTGGTCACCCGCGCCTTCACGGACGGCTCCTCAACAAATCCGTTGCTGGGAGAAGAGAGACATTTCCGACAGCATCAGGCTTTTCAATTCAACCTGCAGACCCTTCAATTGGAGGATCTCAAAGACCTTCCGGTCTCCCTGGAGGCCTTCGGGGATTCAGTGGTCGGGCATCCCGGGAACGTTTCGATCGGCTACAGCCTCGTCACCAACGAGATCAGCCAGCAGCTGGTCACGAGCACCTACCGAGTCCACCGGGGCCGTGTCCTGACCCTGACGACCTTAAGCGAAGGGAAAGGCCGCAATCCGATTCTGGGCGAGGAAAGCCGGTCCGCCCATTACCAGTCTTTCGGCTACGACCCGAAAACGCATCACATGAACGAGGTGAAAGACCTCCCATTCACCCTGGCCTTCGCCGGCGAAACCGT
>CAYJTC010000007.1:0-32056 GCA_964372955.1 uncultured Planctomycetia bacterium
CTCCTCCAGCCCGGCGGTGGAGATGTCGCGGAGATGGATATCGGGGCCGACGCCGATGGCAAGATGAGCGCCCTTTGCGTCAAAAGCAATGGCCCTGACCCAATTCGAGAAAGAAAGGGTTTTTAACAGCTGGCCAGAGTCCAAGTTCCAAAGGTAAACCCGAAGGTCACCTTGAGTGCCCGCGGAGGCGAGGGTCTTCCCATCGGGGCTAAAGACCAGCCTGCGCACTCCATCTTTATGAGGTGTTTCGATCCGACGAACCTGACCCGAATTGAAATCAATGAGCTGGATGATTTTATTCTGGATGCCCTCGCCGGAGCCACCCCAGGCCATGAGATTTCCGCTGGGACTTCTGGCCAGACACCAGACCCCTTTGACCCCGGCTGGAAAAGTTTTCTGAAGCTGACCGTCGCCCACATTCCAAAACCGGAGGAGATCCTCATCGCGACTGGCTGAAATCAATATATTCCCGCTGGGATCAAAAGCAAGACCTGTGACCCACTTCTTTGCGCCGCTGAGGGTGTGAATCGGTTCACCGCTCTTGACGTCCCAGAGCTGGATGTTTCCATCGGTACCCCCCGCAGCCAACCAGTTTCCATCCGGGCTGAAGGTGGAACTCACCACCCCCTCACCGACAGAGGCTGGACCTTTAAAACGTCTGACCAGATCCGCTTCGTCCTCCAGATTCCAAAGGTTAAGCCCATGATAAAGGTTTCCAGCAACTAAGGATCGTCCTTGGGAGTCTATGGTCAGAACGTTGACCCCGCGTGAGAAGGTTCTCTTAGCCCAGAGCTCCGATTCTTCAGTGGCCAGGTTCCAGACTCGAATGGACCCATCCAGGGAGCCGGAAAAGAGGCGGCCCTGCCGGTCCACCACCAATGCCTCCACCCTCCCCTCATGCCCCCTGAGAATCCTCCCCTCCTCCAGCCCGGCCTGAGATCCAGAGGAGACCGCCCGTTGGGCGATGCTGATTGCAGCTTCATAAAGCAGATGGGCCGTCCCGGCAGATTCGCTGAGCTGGCCGGTCGCGTAGTTGATCACCTTTCCAACCTTTTTGAAATTGCCGTCTCTAGCAGCGTCCTCAAAAAACTGCTGAAGGAGAGCGCTTCTTTCCAATTCTCCCTGGATGAGGGTATCTTCCTGCGCCAGATCCAGGACTGCCTGCGCGACCTCCCCGGGGAGGTGTGCCTCCGGCTGTTTGAGGACCTGGATACGTCGATCTTCCTTTTCTTTCCGCGCCTTCCGGATCGATTCCTCATGCGCTTGGATGAGTTGACCTCGGGCTTCCCGGAGGAGATTCACCGCCGTCTGGTCCTCCGGCTGGGTCCACTGATCGAGAAGCCGCTGGCTGCGGGCAAGCGCCTGTGTGACCGATTTCCCCGCCGCGGGATCCACCCTGCCCAAGAAAACCAGCTCAGCCTCTACCTGCTTTTCCTTCAGGGTGGCTTGCATCCGCTTTCGGAAATGAACCAGCCGCTGGGCTTCCTCTGTCTGAAACCGCGGCAACCCCTCGGCAACCTGATCCAGCGCCTCCTGAATCCGATCGGAGTCTGCTAAACGGCGCAGATTCACTAGGAAACGGTACTGCTCCAAGCGAGCCGGATCCTCCCTGGCCTGCGCCGTCTGCTGGACTTCAGCATGGATTGTCTTAAGAACCCCCTCAAACTGCTCGAACTGATCCGGCTGGACCATCGGAAGCCGCCATTCCGGCAAAGCAGGTGTTCCCTTGAATTCCAGAGCGGCTAATTCCAGATCAGCCAGGGCCTTCTCCACCCTCTCCAGACCGCTCTCCTCCATCCCGGCCTTCAGCCCTTCCCAAATTTGATCTTGAGCGGCCCGCATCCTCACCAGAAGCTGCTGCCGTTTAACCTCCAGATTGGACAATTCGCTTAAAATGGGACTGACTGAAAGAAGCGCCTGCTGAACCTCCTCTATCGTGGTGTCTCGAAACGGCCTCTCCGGCTTGGCAGGCAGCCCCTTTAAAACCAGAAGGTTCAGACCCGCCAAGAAGATCTTTCGGGATAAGCCGGACAGCGGCTCCGCCATTTGATGAATCTGTTGGATCCGCGTAGGATCTAACAGGGAAGAGCGGAATCTTTGAATCCGGTTCAAGAGGGTCGTGGCATCTTCCGGGCTGATCACCCAACCTCCATCGGACCGGCGGGCGAAAAAGAGCGTCAACAGCGGCAAGTAAAGCTCCCAGTCGGCAAGCGCAAAAGGGTGGTTCTTGGTGTTAAGCTTCTGAACGACCGTCTCTGCTCGGACCAAACCCTGAGGATCTCGAATGAGGGTTGGCAGCTGCGCGCCGAAAAGCAGCTTCACGGCTTGGGCCCGTTGGCTCCATCGGTCATGGAACTGGCTGCGCATCTGTCCCGTCGGGGTCGGCACCTCCTTCTCATACTCTTCAGGAGATGTTTTATCCAGCAGAAGCTCAAGATACCGAGCGGCCGCGTGAAGGTGTTCGGGCGTACGGGTCAGCCAGCGGGCCGTCCGGCCCACCTGGACTTCCCGCAGAGGCACCAGATAAGTGGAGCGGCAGATTACAAGATCCTGCTGAGCTTTTTGGGCCAGGTCAAGCACCTTCTGGGTCTGAACCTCAAGAGAATCGGCCGGCAGGAAAGAAAGCGAGCGGACCGTCTCTTCATCGAACACCACCGACTCGAGCTCCTCCTGCATGGACCGGCTCGCTGTTGCAAGCATCTCCTCCTCCGACATCGAATCCCATGGCTTGGGAGGCTCCGGTGGCAGAAAGGGCCAGGGGCGTTCCAGCAGCGCCACTGCCATCGCCTGGGACTTCACTCGACCATACCGATCCTCCACAGGATTCCGAAAATGGATCCGCAGACCCGGCGGGTTGCCCCGTGAAGGCGGCAGGTACTCGATCTTCTCCACCGTGTTGTCCAGCAGGGCTGTGGCCAATTCCGGGAAACCTCGGAAGGAGGGAACCTGCCCGAATTGTCGCGTGGCCAATACGGAAAGTATCCCAAAGGGGGTGGGCTCTGCGAACGGTTGGTTGACCGAATTGAGGAACCCCACCTGGTAAATCGGTATTTCGGAACCAGAGGCCCTTCGGGAATCCGTGATGAACCGCGCCCGGAAGCGTCGCAGATATTCCCCTGGTTTCAGGGAACCCTCGAGAGGAAGCAGCGTGGGTCTTCCCATCCTCCGATCTTCTTGGTAAGCCTCCAGAATTTTGGAAGCTACGATGGCCACGTTTCGGGCCAAACGCCGGGGATCATCGAGCCGCTCTCTGAAAGCAGCTGGGAATCCACCGACGGAGCCTTCAAAAACTTCTCCTCGGGCCTTTCTGAGGATCTCCTCTGTCGTAAATGAAAAACCGGATCGTTGTCGGAAAACCTTCAGGGTAGCCAGTCTCAGCGAGCGTCCGGCCACAAGGACTCCATGCGCCTTCTCATCCTGCTGGAAAAAGAGGAAGAGACGCACTACCAGGCGGCTCCACTCTTTGGAGGTCCTTCCTTGTTGATCTTTGACCGGATCCAAAATTTCCGTCACCGCCTCCTCAAAGGTCATCTCTTCGATCGGAATCGACGGGCCGGCCGGAACCGATTCCGGTGAGGCCGGGGGAGTCTTCGTAACCGCCTTTGCTCCTTGCCGTTTCGGGATCGCTTCCACCCACGGCTCGGGGGCACCGGTTGATCCTTCTTCTGCACGGGTCCTCCACCCCTGCCCGATGATCTTCTCGATGTCAGGGATCTCCTTTGGAGGAGTTTGAGGCGCTAAGCCCTCTGCAAGGGTCTTCTGAATCGCTGCCGCCTTCTCCTGTTTCTGCTTCTGTGCTTCTAAAGCCAGAATCGGGTTAAAGTCTCGATTTTGGAAAGCGGCAATGAAAAGCTGGACCCCTGCTCTCTCCTGGCTGATCTCAGGCAAGAAGTCCCCTATCCAGAGCGCTAACTGCCCTTGACGAACTGAACGGCCTTTCAAGAGTTCTCCCATAAAATAAATATCGCCAGGAAAACCCTGAACTGCCTTCACCAATTCTCCCCTGGCGAGAGCATCCTGCGGCTTGCCGCCTACCGCGGCCCACAAAACCTCAAGGTCGACTTTCTTTCCTTCCTTTAATTTGCGCTGCCAACTCGATTCCGCCGTCTCGGCCAAGGCCAACTCTTCCTCCTCCGTCAGCTCCTCCAGGCCTGTCCTGAGCGGCGAGGAGGAGGAAGTCGAAGGGCCGGCGAGGGTGCGGGTCAGTTCAGAGCGCTGGGTGCCTTGAGAGGGATTGGTTTCGCGCAAACCGTAGGCAGGAAGGGCAGAGAAAGTCTGCGCAAGAATCAGTCCAAGGGACAGTCCTTTTTGGAGCCGGTCAAACCGCTTCATCGGGGAGTCATGGAAATAGGATCTAACACGTTGTTTTGCAATAGCTTACCTAAAAAACAATTGCATTTCAATATTCTTTTTAAAATTATCCATAACTATTTAAATTTCAGTGGGTTATGGAATAAAAAACTTAGGAACGATTAACGAATGATCAGGCGAGTCAAAAGATGAGCGGCCAGTCCTGCCCCGAGGTCGTCCAGAAGAATGCCCCAACTGCCGGGCAGCCGTTGAACTTGCCTAAGGGGAGGCGGCTTAGCAATGTCCAAAACCCGGAAAAGAAGGAAAGCAACGAGGTAACTGCGCGCGCTGACTGGAAGAAGTGCCGCGGCTGCCATCATGCCGGCTACCTCATCGATCACGACCGGGCGGGGATCCGGATCCTTCATCGCCCGGGCGGTGGGGCCCGCGCTCCAGAGAGCCAGGACAATGGCGACCCCGCATCCGATGATCTGATGACGCGGATCGCCGCTTAAAACCCAGGCCACTCCCAATCCAACGAGCGATCCTAAGGTCCCCGGAGCGATCGGGCTGTAACCCGTTCCTCCAACGGTCGCAATCGCCTTCGTCAGAAAGTGCCTGACCCCTTTTGACATTTAGAGGTTGAGGATGAGCTTGCGGTGGCGCCAGAAGAAGGAGATTCCGCTGCTTAAGGTCAGCGCCACCGTCAGGAGCATCACCCACCCGATCGCCGCCTGCCAGCTCGCCAGCCATCCCCCGCCCCCGTTGCGGGTCAGCAAAAATTCTCGGGCTAATAGAAAAAGCAGGATCAGGCTGATCGCCACGATCTGGGAGACGGTCTTGTGCTTGCCGGCCGCCTCGGCTGGAAGCACCTTCCCTTTCCCCAGGGCGAAAAGCCGCAGGCCGGTCACCAGAAATTCCCGGGCGGCGATGGCCACCACCATCCAGGCCGGGGCGACTCCAAGCTGAACGAACGCTAAGAAGGCGCTTAAGACCAGGATCTTGTCGGCGATCGGGTCCATCAGAACCCCAAAGTCGGTGACGATCCCTTGAGCCCGGGCCAGTTTGCCGTCCCACAGATCGGTGAGGCTGGCCGCCGTGAAGACCCCGATCGCCGCCAGCTTAGGCCAGAATCCTGGAGCCAGAAGAAAAACGATCAGGACAAAGCTTAAAGCGATTCGGAGCAGGGTTAGCTGATTGGGAAGGTTCACAACGCTTGGGCGACCAGATCGTACTCGTAGGTATCGACTACTTTCGCCTGAAGGAGGTCGCCTGGCGCAAGCGGGCGGGAAGAACGGACGAAAACTTGGCCGTCCACCTCCGGGGCGTCGGCGTAGGTGCGGCCTAAGTACAGTCGTGAGTCATGGGTCGTGAGTCGTGAGCGCTCAGCCGCTTCGTCAACCAAAACCTCGACCTGCCGGCCCAGCCACTGGCGGTTGATCTCTTCGGAGATTCCTTTTTGAAGCTCCATCAGGCGGTTCAATCGCCGGCGCTTGGTTTCTTCCGGCACTTGGGGTCTCATCCGCTCCGACGGGGTCTTGGGCTCCGGCGAATAGGGGAAAATCCCCACCCGCTCGAACCGGGCCTCTTCCATGAAGCGGACCAGCTCCTCCACCTGTTCCTCCGTTTCCCCCGGGAACCCGACGATGAAGGTGGTCCGGAGTGCCACGCCGGGGATCTCCTTCCGAAAGGTTTCGACGAGGCGGCGGATGTGGGCTCCATCGGTCTCCCTGCGCATGGCGGAAAGCAGGGGATCGCTGATGTGCTGGAGCGGGATGTCGATGTATTTGACCACCGGCGCGCAATCCCGGATCATGGCGATCAGCTCCGGAGTCACATGGGCCGGATGCGCGTAGAGCAGCCGGATCCAGCGGATCCCTTTTGTTTGCGCCAAGGCCTTGAGCAGATCCGGCAGGCGGAGCCTGCCGTAAAGATCGGCTCCATAATAGGAGGTGTCCTGGCCCACCAGGTTGAGTTCTACCGCCCCCTCCGCTGTCCGCTGCTGGGCCTCTTCCATCAAATCCTCAATCGGGCGGGAGCGATGGGCGCCCCGGAACTGCGGGATCGAGCAGAAACTGCAGGCGTGGTCGCAGCCCTCGGAGATCTTCAGGTACGCAAAGTGGGTCGGGGTCAGCCGATGACGCGGCGTCTTGGAATCAAACAGCAGGGTCGGCACCGGCGAGGTGACGAAAAACCGGCCGCGCCCCGCCTGCCGCTCCATCAGGGAAGGAAGCTGGGTCAGATCGCCGGGACCCAGGAAGCCGTCCACCTCCGGCAGGAGAGCCAGAAGATCCTCCCGCTCGCCCCGGCGTTTCTGGGGCAGGCACCCGGCCACGTACAGGCGGCGCAGGCGCCCGGTCCGCTTCAAATCGGCCACCTCCAGGATCGTCTGGATCGATTCCTCCTCCGCCTCCCGGATGAAGGCGCAGGTGTTGATCACCACGCACTCGGCCTTCGTCAGCTCATCGGTGAAGGAGTGGCCCGCCTGTTCCAGAAGGCCGGCCAGCCCCTCGGAATCTACCAGGGTCCTGGCGCAGCCTAAGCTGAGGATATGGATTCTCATATCCTCATCCTCGCCCTCGGTCGTGGCCGAGGGCAGGCTCCCGCGAGGATCGGATTCCCGCTTTCGCGGGAATGACGCTTACTGCTTGAGCCCCTCATGCGTCACCTTGATTCCCTTCCGAACGCCGGATCCGGGAGATCCCAGCGGCTTGCCGTTTAGACTTAAGTCGACCGCCTCTGCCTTGCCGGTCCAAAGCTCCAGCTCCTGTTTCGCTATCCAGGTCTCACGGGCCCCTTTGGCCAGCACATTCTGGAAGATGACGGAGCCGTCCGATTTCACCTGCATCCAGACATCGGCCTTCGTCTGGATCGTCAGTTTCAACGGCGTGGAACGGGGAACGATCAGTTGGGGGGCAACGGGCATCTTCTCAACACGGGGGGCCGAAGGAGCCACCACCTTGCGGGCGGGAGCCTGTTTTTGCGGGGAGCGGTCTTGAAGCGTTCCGTACAGGTCCATCGCCAGATAGCCCAGGAAACACAGGCCCAGCAGGCCCACCAGCCCTAACCCGGCCGGCACCAGAACTTGGGCGATCGGAGGCACGGCCGTTTTGTGGGTCAGGGCGGTCTGCGGCTCGATCGGAAACTCCTGCTGCTGCGGAGCGCTGATCGCCAAATACTCCTGCACCAGGGCAGTCCCATCCAGCCCCAGGTAGCTGGCGTACTTCTTCATGAAAATCTTGGCGTAGGCGGCGTCTAGGAACTCGCCGACTCGGTCCTCTTCCATCGCCTCCAAGATCCGGCGTTGGACCTTGGTGGCCTGAGCCACCTCCTCGAGGCTGGCTCCTTGGGCGCTACGCGCCGATTTGAGACGTTCTCCGATGGATAGGCTCATTTTCATCTCTGGCATCTTCGGGGACTTCCTTTAAATAGACCTCCCGGGGCTTGGCCCCGCGGATGGGACCGACGATTCCTTCCTGCTCCATCATATCCAGGATCCGGGCCGCCCGACCGTAGCCCAAGCGCATTCGCCGCTGCAGCAGGGAGACGGAGGCCTGGCCGGTCTCCACCACCACTCGGACCGCCTCCGAATAGAGGGAATCTCGGACCTTCACGGCCGCCTCCCCCAAGCGGAACTCTTCCGGTTCAAGGATGGCGGTGTCGTATTCGACGGTCCGTTGGGTTTTCAAGAAGCTGACCACCCGCTCGATCTCCTCATCGGTCATCCAGGTCCCCTGCGCCCGGATCAGCTTGGAGCTGCCCGGCTGAAGGAACAGCAGGTCCCCTTTGCCCAGGAGTTTTTCGGCCCCCATCGTGTCCAGCACAGTGCGGGAATCCACCCTGGAAGCGACTTGGAAAGAGATCCGGGCCGGGAAATTGGCCTTGATGACGCCGGTCAAAACATCCACCGAGGGGCGCTGGGTGGCCAGCACCATGTGGATGCCGACCGCCCGGGACAGGTGAGCCAGCCGGGCGATTGCCTTCTCCACCTCCGCCTGGGCGACGAGCATCAGGTCCGCCAGCTCATCGATAATCAGCACCAGGTAGGGCAGCTCCTCCGGGATCTCCTCGGCCGGTAGCTGGCCGGAGGCCCGCTTTTCTCGGTAGACCTCGATGTTCCGGACCCCCAGCTTGGCGAACAGCTGATAGCGAGTCTCCATCTCCTGGATGACCCAGTTCAAAGCCAAGGGCACCTGCTTGGGGTTCGTGATCACCGGCAGGATCAGGTGGGGGATCCCGTTGAAGACGGCCAGCTCCACCATCTTCGGGTCCACCATGATGAAGCGGACCTCCTCCGGGGTGGCGTTGAACAGGACCGAGGTGATCAGGGCGTTCATGCAGACCGTCTTGCCGGAGCCCGTGGTGCCGGCAATCAAAAGATGAGGCATCTGGCCTAAGTCGGCCACGAGCGGGTGGCCGGCGGCATCCTTGCCTAGGGCTAAGATCAGTTTGGAATCCGACTCCCGGAACTCCGGCGATTCCAGAATCTCCCGCAGGGTGACCATCAAGGAGGCCGGGTTGGGCACCTCAATCCCCACCCGGGCCTTGCCCGGGATCGGAGCGATGATCCGGACGGAAGGGGCCTTGAGCACCAGGGCCAGGTCGTCGGCCAAAGTGGTGATCTTCTGCACCTTGACGCCGGGGGCCGGCTCCACTTCGTAGCGGGTGATCACCGGCCCCATCTCCACCTCCGCCACCTTGGCTTCGATCCCATAATCCTTGAGCGCCTCTTCCAGCACCCGGGCGTTATTCTGGAGCCACTCCTTCCCCTGCCCTTCCGGAATCGAGCCGCTGGGCTGATCAAGCAGATCCAGCGAGGGCAGTTGGAAAGCGGCCGGTTTAACCGCTTCCGCCCTCGGGCGAGCCGGTTCCGGTGGCGTGAACACTTTGACTACCGGACCCGCCGATCTTTGTCCTTCGACGCGCCGTTCATCCTGAGCCCTGATCGAAGGATGAACGGCTTGCTCAGGACGAACGGAGCCGAAGGACTCAGGACGAACGGTGGATTTCATGGGACGAACCGTCACCCGGGCTGGCCCGGACCATCGCTTGAGACCCGCGGCCAACGATTCCCAGAGACGCGGAATTCCCCGCTTCAATCCGCGGCCGGCCTTCTCCATGAGGGGCCAGACCGCCAGCTCCGTCACCAGCAGGAATCCCAGCAGGCCGATGGTCAGAAGGATCACGTAGGCCCCGCCTCGGCCGAAGTAATGGACGGCGGCGTCCCCTAAGATCAGGCCGGCCACTCCGCCGCGGGAAACCTGGGCCTCCGGCGTCTGCACCCCGATCAGGGAAAACAGGGCACTCACCGAAAAGCAAAAGAGCAGGGTGCTGATCCCCTTCAGGTAAAACCTCTGCGGCGGCCTTCCCTGGAAACGCTCGAAGGCCCACAGGAAGCCCAGAGCCGCCAGCGCGTAGCCGGTCCATCCGATCAAGGAGAGGACCCCGCCGGCCACTACCGCGCCGACTAACCCGCAGAGATTCTGGATCTTGGAGGAAGTCTGAGAGGTGAAAAACGGCAGATCGTCGGGATGGTAAGAGACCAGACTCATCAGGAGGAACAGACTGGCCGCCAAAAGCAAAATCCCCGAAAGCTCGCTTCGCCGTTCGGGGCTGAGAGTGAAAAACGGTTTTTTGCGTCCCGTCGCCACGGGTGCTAACCGAACTTAACGGTTGGGAGAGGGCCTGCCAAATCGGCGCCCGCCGTCATGCTGCCGCTCCCCTCGAGACCCTTCATCCCGACGCCCTTCCCCACGATGCTCCCGGCCGCCGAACCGGCCGCCGCGCGGACCCGAACCCTGCTCCCTGGAGCGGCCTCCATCCGGGCCGCTGCGGCGCGCCGGCGGAACCGGAGGGGTGCCGGGCGGCAGGAGGGCCTGCTTGTGGCTCAAGTTGATCCGCCCCATCGAGTCGATCTCCACCACCTTGACCGCGATCGTGTCCCCGAGCTTGACGACGTCCTCCACCTTCGGGACAAACTGGTCCGACAGCTCCGAGACGTGGCACAGGCCTTCCTTGCCGGGCGCGATCTCGCAGAAGGCGCCGAAGTTGGTGATCCGCCTGACCACTCCCTGATAAACCCGGCCAATCTCCGCCTCTTCCGTCAGGCCTTTGATGAAATCGATCGCCTTCTGGGCAGCCGCCGCGTCAGCGGAGGCAACCATGACGGTGCCGTCATCCTCCACATCCACCGTGGCGCCGCTTTCCTTCGTGATCCGGCGGATCGTTTTGCCGCCGGGCCCGATCAGCTCTCCGATCTTTTCCGGATCAATCTTCAACAGGGTAATCCGCGGGGCATAAGGAGACAGCTCCAGCCGGGGAGCCGGCAGAACGGCCCGGATCTTGTCCAGCACCAGGGCCCGCGCCGGTTTGGACTGCTCGAGGGCCTGCACCAGAACCTCCACCGGAATTCCGGTCAGCTTCAGGTCCAGCTGAAGAGCGGTGATGCCGTTGACGGTGCCCGCTACTTTAAAGTCCATGTCCCCGTAATGGTCCTCCAAGCCGATGATATCGGTCAGGAGGATATGCTGCCCCTGCTCTCGGACCAGCCCCATGGCGATCCCGGCAACCGGCGCCTTGATCGGCACTCCGGCATCCATCAAGGCCAAAGTACCCCCGCAGACGGTAGCCATCGAGGAGGAGCCGTTGGATTCCAGGATCTCGGAGACCACCCGCAACGTATAGGGAAACATCTCTTTGAGGGGGATGACCGCTCTCAAGGCCCGCTCGGCCAAAGCCCCATGCCCGATCTCGCGCCTTCCCGGACCCCGAACCGGCCGGATCTCTCCGACCGAGAAGGGAGGAAAGCTGTAATGGAGCATGAACGATTTGAACCATTTCCCTTGCAGGGCGTCGATCGTCTGCTCGTCGGAAGCGGTTCCCAGCGTGGCGGAGGCCAAGCTCTGGGTCTGCCCGCGGCTGAACAGCCCCGACCCGTGGGTCCTGGGCAGAACTCCCACTTCGCAGGTGATGGGGCGGACGGTGGTCAAATCCCTGCCGTCGATCCGCCGGCGATCTTTGACGATCATCTGCCGGACCAGGCCCTTCTCCACCTGCTCGATCGCCTCCGTCAGGGCCGCCTCGGCTAAGGCCGGTTCCCCTTCCTTAACCGGGAATTCCTTGAGCAGGTTCTCCACCAGGGTCTGGCGGCCGTTGTCCCCGCCTTCCTTCTGGCTGCGGGCCTGCAGGATCTCCTTCAAAGTTCCTTCCGCCCGCTGGCGGACGAAATCGACCAGCTTCGGATCGCACGGATGCAGGGCGACCGGCGTGGGGGTGACCCCGCGGGAAGCGACCAGCTTCTCCTGAAGCTCCATGCTGGCCTTTCCCTGCTCGACCCCGAACCGGATCGCCTCGGCCATCGTCTCTTCCGGAATTTCCTTGGATCTGGCTTCCACCATGATCACCCCGTCCGAGGTGGAGACCACCACCAGGTCCAGATCCCCCTGCTCAATCTCCACGTAGGTGGGATTAAGCAGGAATTTGCCCTCGACCCTTCCCACTCGGCAGACCCCCAGTCGATGCTTGACGGGGCTGGCTGGAGTCAGCGCCAAAGCGGCGGAGGCCCCCAGCATCGCCAGGATGTCCGGATCATTGACCCCGTCGTGGGACAAGACCAGAGCGATCACCTGGACCTCGTTGCAGAACCCCTCGGGGAACAGCGGCCGGATCGGCCGGTCCACCAGGCGGGAGGTCAGGATCTCTTTCTCCGAAGGCCTGCCCTCCCGCTTGAAGAACCCTCCCGGGATCTTCCCGGCCGCGTAGGTTTTCTCCTGATACTCCACGGTGAGCGGCAGGAAATTCACTCCCTGCTTGGGCACCTTGGAGATCACGACGGAAACCAGCACGACACTGCCGCCGTACTGGACCATGACCGAGCCGTCGGCCTGCTTGGCCATCCGGCCGGTCTCCAAAATCAAATCCTCTTTACCGTACCGCGTTTGAACGCGGCGCGCATTCGATTGATCCGTCACAACAATCCTCCTAACTGGAAATGGGTTTAAAGAAAGCCGGGGAGTTCTACTTTCGGAGCTTCAGCCGCTCGACGATCTTCTGGTATTCCGAGCGGTCGTTCGATTTCAGGTATTCCAGCAGTTTTCGGCGCTGGCTGACCAGCTTCAGCAGGCCCCGGCGGGAATGATGGTCCTTCCGATGGGCCTTGAAATGCTCGGTGAGAAGATTGATCCGACCGGTCAGCAAGGCGACCTGAACCGGCGCGGACCCGGTGTCCGATCCGTGGGCTTGAAAGTCCCGGATGAGTTTCTCCTTTTGTTCCCTTAACGCGGGCATCTCGGTAATCACGTCTGCCTCCGACTATACCACCGCCCACTCCGACTGTAAAGGAATTTGGCCAACGGCCGAACAGCTGGTAGTGTATTCCGTAGGCCTCATGAGCCATCCGGCGTTCAATAGGGTAGCTGTCTTTATGAGCTGTTCGGCCGTTTCTGAGGGGAAAACCCTGCCCGGTTTTCCCCTCAGGACTCCCCAATCCGGCAAGAACGATCGGTCTCGTCGGGGGGAATTTCCCATTCCCCCCAACATGCCCCCCTTTCCGAAGGAAGCGCCCGCTCCCCAAAAGGGGCCAGCTAAAGGAGGGAGCGGGCGAGGAGGGCGTCTCGCTGAAGTTGGAGGCGCAGGGCCTCGGGCGAGGGGAAGCGGCGCTCCGGCCGCAGCCGCCTCAGGAAAGCCACTTCCAGGCGGCGCCTGTAGAGAGGCCGGTTCACTCCGAAAAGGTGAATCTCTAAGAGAGGGGAAACAGGGGAAACAGGGGAAACCCGGGAAAACGGAGGTCTAAAAGTCGGGCGGAATCCCAAGTTGGCCATGCCTAAAAGCAGGTCATTCCCGCCCTCGATAATACTCGAGGGTAAACCCTCGATCGGAGTCGAGGGCAGGCTCCAGCGGGAATCCGATCCTCGCGGGAGCCTGCCCTCGGCCGTCCCCCCGAAAGGGGGGACCGAGGGGGAGGATGACATTTTGACCCGGACCGCGTAGACCCCGACGGGAGGCAGGACCCCGGCCTCCACACGGAGGTTGGCGGTAGGGAAGCCCAATCCCCGGCCCCGCCTGGCTCCACGGATCACCCGCCCGGCCACCGTAACCGGCTTGCCCAGAAGGCGGGCCGCTTTCTCCAGCTGTCCGGCCCGGATCGCCCGGCGGATCCGGTGGGAGGCGATCCGCTCCGGCCCCGCCTTCACCGGCAGCACGATGTGGACTCTAAAGCCGAACTGGCGGCCCAGCGCCTTGAGCGTCTCGGTCGAGCCGGATCGGCCCGTTCCGAACCCGAAGTCATGGCCCACCACCACTTCCCGGACCCGCAGTTTCTGCGCCAGAAGCTGGCGGACGAATTGATCGGGGCTCCATCGGGAAAAAGATCGGTTGAACGGGATGACCAGCGCGGCCCGGATCCCGCAGGCTTGGAACCCCTCCAGCCGCTGGTCCAGCGACAACAGCAAAGGCGGGACCAGCCGGGGGTGAAGCACCGTCAAGGGATGGGGATAGAAGGTGACTGCCGCCGGCGTGCCGCCGATGGCCCGGGCCCGGGCTGCCGCCTTGCGCAGAATCGCTTGATGGCCCCGGTGGACCCCGTCGAAAATTCCGATCGCCGCCACCGGCTTTTTCCACCGGACCGGCTTTTGAGGGATCCTTCTTAGGACGACCATTTCGGAATCAGATGCTCTGGTCCGGCCTGATCCAGAGGAAGGGCCTGATCCACATGGAAAGGACCCACCCGCGTCCGGCGCAAAGCACCCAGATGCCCCACAGTGCCCAGCGCCTGGCCCAGATCTTCGCAGAGCATTCGCAGGTAGGTGCCTTTGGAGCAGGTTACCTCCAGATCCACCTCGGGCGGACGGAATCCCAACACCCGGATCTCATGGATCTTGATCACCCGCGTCCTCTCCGGGACCGGCAGGCCGGCCCGGGCCAGTTCGTAAGAGCGCCGGCCCTGGATCCGGACCGCCGAGTAGGCCGGGATCCGCTGGCGGATTTCCCCCAGGAACCCGCGGCAGGCCTGTTCGATCTGTTCGAGAGTCAGCGGAGGGACCGGACGGGTTTCTAGAACGCGGCCTTCCCGGTCCTGAGTGTCGGTCCGAATCCCCAGCCGCAGGATGGAGCGGTAGGTCTTGTCGGCTTCGAGGAGAAGATGGGCTTTCCGCGTGGCCTGACCGACGAGGAGAATCAGAAGCCCGGTCGCCGCCGGGTCTAAGGTGCCTCCGTGCCCAACGCGCCGGATTTTTAACCGGCGGCGCAGCGCCTCCACCACATCGTGAGAGGTCAGGCCGGCCGGCTTATCAATAAGAAGAAGGCCGTCCATCCCTCCGGGCTCGGACCGCCTTGCGGACTACCTGGAGCACCCGGGCCCGGACCTCCGGCATCGATCCCTGTACGGTGCAGCCGCTGGCCGCTATATGCCCGCCGCCTCCAAAGCTCCGGGCCACCTGGTCGACATCCACCCTTCCCTTGGAACGGAAGCTGACCCGGAACCGTTTCGGGTCCGGAGTGCCCCGCAGGACGAAGGCCACTTCCGCCGTATGGATCGACCGGGGATAATTGACCAGCTCATCCACCATCTCGGGGCTGATCTCAGCCCGCTTCAGCAGGGTGTGGGGGACCTCCAGCCAAGCCACCTTCTGGTCCGGCGTGTGCCGGAGGGAGCGCAGAACCTCCCCCAGAAACTTCAAGTCATGGGGAGCGAAGGATTCAAACAGGTGCTGGGCCACGTTTAAGGGGCTGACCCCCGTCTCAACCAGCTCCGCGATGATCCGGTGGACCGTGGCGGTGGTGTTCAGATACCGGAAGGAACCGGTGTCGGTGACGATCGAAACATAGAGGCACAGGGCCTCTTCCCGGTTGGGCTTGAAGCCGAAGCTCCGAAACAGCCGGTAGATCATCTCCCCGGTGGCCGCCGCCTTGGGGTCCACCCAGTTGACGTCGGCGAACTGCTGGTTGCTGACATGGTGGTCGATGGCCACCACCGTCGGAATCCGCTGGATCATCTGGCTGATGGAACCAACCCGGCTTAAGACCGGAACATCCACGATCATCGAGACCTCGGCCTGGAAGTCATTCCGCGGCCTGGACAGGACCGGCACCGGAGGACGCGGAAGGAACCGGAAGGCCTTGGGGATCCCCCCTTCGTTGGCCAAAGTCACCTGCTTGCCCATCCTTTTAAGCAGGAAGGACAGCGCCAGGGCCGAGCCCAGGGCGTCCCCCTCCGGGTTGATGTGGGAGGTAACCAGAAACCGCCGGCGCCTTCGCATCGTCTCCATCACCTTCTTCATCACCGCGTCCGCCATTCCTTTTAAGCTCCTTCTGATTCCTTCTTCAGATTATCCAACAGCTTCGACATCCGGATGCTCTCCGACACGGAGGGGTCGGCCCGGAATCGGATCTCCGGGGTAAACCTCAATTTCAGCCGCTCCCCGACCAGCCGGCGGATGTATCCGGCAGCGCTTTTGAGCCCCGCCTCGGTCCCCGCCGGCGTCCCGTGTCCCTCTAACAAGCTGAAATAGACGGCGGCGTGCTGGAGGTCCGCGGTCACCTCCACCCGGGTCACCGTGACGAACCCGATCCGGGGATCCTTGAGCTCCTGCTGGAGGATCTGGGCCACCTCCTGCTTAATCGCCTCCGACACTTTGTTAACTCGTTCAATCCCCATGGGAAAATGTGTCCCGTGTCCAGTGTCAACGTATCCAGTATCAGAAGAATTCCAGCCGAAGATCGACCATCTCCAGATCCCTTTCCCGCCGGACCGTTTCCTCGACGTGGCTCAACGCTCGGTTCACGCCCGACCGGTCGTTGCCCACACAAGCCACGGCCAGAGTGGCCATCTGCCATTTGTCCTGATAATCGATTTCGGAAACCGACACGTTGAACCTCCGGCGCAGACGAGTCTTCAAACCCAGCAGGACCTGCCGCTTGCCCTTGAGCGATTGGCTGTCCGGAATCCTTAAGTCCAGTTGAAGCAGGCCGATGACCATGCTATCTTAGTGGTTCTGCGCTCGTAGCTCAGCCTGGATAGAGCACTAGCCTCCGGAGCTAGGTGTCGCGCGTTCAAATCGCGCCGAGCGCGCTGGCCTTCCTTTTTCTTTTCTGAAGAAAGCCAATTATTCTAACACCGTTTGCTACGCTCTCGGGTGGAATTTGGCGTGGATCGCCTTCAAGCGGGCCCGGTCGACGTGGGTGTAGATCTGGGTGGTGGAGATGGAGACGTGGCCCAGCAGCTCCTGAACCACCCGCAGATCCGCCCCGGCGGAAAGCAGGTGGGTGGCGAAGGAGTGCCGGAGGGTGTGCGGGGTCATCGGCTTGCGGATCCGGGCCTCCCGGGCGTAGCCTTTAAGCAGGATCCAGATCGTCTGCCGGGAAAGCGGGCGGCCGAACCGGTTCAGGAAAATCTGTTTGACCTCCGGCTTGGGCTTGAAAGCGGGGCGGACCTGATCCAGGTATTTCCGGATCCATTGGATCGCGTGCCGGCCGACCGGCACGATCCGCTCGCGTCCTCCTTTCCCTAAACAACGCAGGAAGGCGGCCTCCAGATGGAGGTCGGTCAGCTTCAGGCCAGCTGCTTCCGAGACCCGCAGGCCGGAAGCGTAAAGCAGCTCCAGCAGGGCCCGGTCCCGGATTTGCTTGCCATCCCGGCCAGGGACCGCCTTCAGCAGGCGGGAAACCTCCTCCACATCCAGCACCTCCGGCAGCCCTTTCAGGAGACGGGGAGATTCGATCACGCCGGCTGGGTCGGCTAGAATCAGATTCTCCCCCAGCAGGAACCGGAAAAATCCCTTGATCGCCACCAGCTTTCGGGCCACCGAAGAGGGGGTCATCCCACCACCTGACTTCGGCCCTCTGGGCCGATCAAATCTACGATTTGACCCGCTTTTGGCGGGAAAGGCAGGTGGTGGGATCATCTCCTCGTCCCGCAGTCCCATCAGATAGTCTAAGATTTGTCCGCGGGTGACGGTGGCCGGAGTTTTTCCCTTCATCCCCTGAGCGAATTGGGTCAGGTCCCGCTGGTAGGCGGAGATCGTGTTGGGGCTTAAGGCCCGCTCCAGGCGCAGGTAGTCGATCGACTGCCGGATCCGCTGGTCCCATTCCGAAGCCGGGCGGTACGTTTCAGTCTTTTTTTTCTGCGGAGGCTTCAGTTCCACCCGGAATGGACGACTGGATGTTGGAGTAATGGAAGTCCCGGTTGATCTCCCGTTCGATCTGTTCCAGCCGGAGCCGGTCCCGGACCGAAACCCGCCAAGAGGCCGGCTTTGAGCTCCACCGGACTTCCATCTCAGAGAGCTCATTGGAGATCTCCCGCATCCGGTCCGCCGAAGAGCCCGAGAGCAGTTCCGCCAAGGACCGCAGCTCCCCCGCGGCCCCATTCAAGTAGCGGAGATCCCGCTTGCGAATCTGCCCCAGAGAGGCCATCAGCTCCGAATGCCAAGACTTCCAGTAGGCGAAATGCTCCCGGTATCGGACCGCCGGCGGATGAATCGCCTGCATATCGGCTTGAAGAACCAGAACCGGCTGAGGAGGGCTGACATTCTTTTTCTTCCGGACGAACTTGCGTCTCCACTCGGGAGAGCAGCCGGTGATGATAAGCAGACAAGTAGTAAGCAGTAGGCCGTAGGCAGTAAGCCGTATTCTTTCTCTGCTGACTGCCGGGGGGGAGCTGCCTCCTCTTTTTTCGCCCTGATTCACTCTATGTCTCCGATCAACTCGCTGAATTGCTTCTCATCGATCACCCGAATCCCCAGCTCCTGGGCCTTTTTAAGTTTGGACCCGGGAGAATCGCCGGCCACCACGAGGGCGGTTTTCTTCGTCACCTCGGAGCCGGCCTCCCCCCCGTGCCGGCGGACCAGCTCCTGCGCTTCAGGCCGGCTCCAGCGGCTCATCTGGCCGGTGAAAACCACCGTTTGCCCGGAGAGCCGCTGGGAAACGGGACGGGTAGCCGCTTCCTCCATCTTAACACCGGCCGCCTTGAGTTTTTCGAGAACGCGGACGGTGCCCGCATCTCGGAAAAAAGCAGCCACTGAAGCGGCCACCACCGGCCCCACCTCCGGCGTCTGCCGGAGTTCCTCTTCGCGGGTCTGGGCCAGCTTCTCCAGGGAGCCGAAATGCCGGGCCAGCAGCTGGGCGGAGGTGATCCCCACGTGCCGGATCCCCAGCGCGAAGATCAGACGGCTTAAAGACCGCTGTTTGGAGGCCTCGATCCCCTCCAGAAAGTTCTGCGCCGATTTGGTTCCCATCCGTTCCAGGGCAAGCAGCTTCTCCTGAGTAAGCTGGTAAAGATCCGAGATCTCCCTGACCCGCTTCCGATCCACCAGCTGCTGGGCCATCACCTCTCCTAAGCCCTCAATGTCCATGGCGGTCCGCTGGCCGAAATGGATCAGCCGCTCTTTGAGCTGGGCCGGACAGGCCAGACTCTGGCATCGGATCGCCACCTCTTCTTCGTCCCGGAACACCTTTCCCCCGCAGGCCGGGCATTTTGAAGGCATCCGGAATTTCTTTTCCCGGCCGGTCCTCTTTTCCTTGATCACCTCCACCACCTGAGGGATGATCTCGCCGGCCTTCTCAATCCGGACCCAATCCCCGACCCGGATCTCCTTGCGCCGGATCTCATCCTCGTTGTGGAGGCTGGCGCGGGCCACGGTGGTGCCGGCCACGAAGACCGGCTTCAAGACCGCTACCGGGGTCAGCGTCCCGGTCCGGCCAACGTTGACCTGGATCTCCAGCAGGCGCGTGACCGCCCGCTCGGCTGGGAACTTGTAGGAGATCGCGTAGCGGGGGCTCTTGGCGGTCACCCCCAGCCGCTTCTGCTGATCCAGATCGTCCACCTTGATCACCATCCCGTCGATGTCGTAATCCAGGGATTTGCGTTTCTTTTCCCATTCCTTGCAGACGGCGATCACCGCCTCGATGTCGAGACAGCGCTTCCCATGCGGGTTCACCCGCAGGCCCGCCTCCCGGAGAAATTCCAGGACCTCCTGTTGAGTCGCGAAGGAGCAGCCCTCCACCGCTCCCATCCCGTAGCAGAAGATCTGGAGGCGGCGCCGCGCCACGATCCGGGGATCCAACTGTTTGAGAGATCCGGCGGCGGCGTTGCGTGGGTTGGCGAAAAGGGGCTCTCCCTCTTTCTGCTTCTGGCGGTTGAGCGCCTCAAAGGCGGCGCGGGGCATGTGCACCTCCCCGCGGACCTCAATCAGGCGCGGAAGCTTTCCGGTCCGGGGCGGCTCCAAAGACAGCGCGAGGGAGCGGATCGTCCTTAAGTTCACGGTGATATCGTCCCCCTGCTCTCCGTCCCCGCGGGTGGCTCCCCGGACGAACCGGCCGTTCTCATAGGTCAGCGACACGCTCACCCCGTCGAACTTCAGCTCCACCACATATTGGACCGGCTCCCCGCCCAGGAAACGCCGAACCCGGGCGTCGAACTGTCTGAGCTCCTCCTCGGAATAGGTGTTATCCAGACTCCGCATCGGCGCCCGGTGCCGCGCTGCGGCAAAGGTCTTGAGGGGTTCCCCGGCCACCCGCTGGGTCGGGGAATCAGGGGTGATCAGCTCCGGGTGAGCCGCTTCCAGATCTCTTAAAGCCCGGAACAGCCGGTCGTATTCCTGGTCGGTGATCTCCGGTTGATTCTCCAGGTAATATTTCCGGTCATGGAAGCGGATCAGCTCCCGCAGCCGGCGGACTTCTTTTTTAATATCCATGCTTCAGCCGTTCGGCTAGGAACTCCGGCAGGCCGGCCTTCCGGATCTTCTCCTGGGCTCGCTCCACCGGATAAGAAACGCGCCGGATCTCCACCGTCTTGGCCCCGCTGTCATAAAGGCACCAGGCGGCTCTGGGGTCTCCGTCCCGCGGCTGGCCCACCGATCCTACGTTGACCAGCCCTTTCTGCCCGGCTTTCATCTGCAGGCCGGCCCCCTTCAGAAACCGGATCTGAGATTTCTCCTGAACAAAGAAACCCGGCACGTGGGTATGTCCAATGAAAGCCACAGGGGTATCTTGGAAATTCAACGAAGGTTCCGCGTCGGCGGGGGCAAACAGATAATGGAAGCGCTCCGGCTCGTGCAGGGAAGCATGCGCCAGGAAGATCTCCTCCTCCTCTTTCCAAATCAAAGGCAGGTTTCCCAGATAGCCCCTCTCCTCTTCGGAAAGCTGCTGGGCCGTCCAGAGGACCGCTACCTGGGTCGTTGGGTTGAACCAGTCCAGATCCATCCTGCCGGAAGCCGCCAGGTCATGATTACCGCAGACCATCCGCGCATCCCGGCTCCGGAGCAGCCGCAGACAAGCGCCCGGGTCGGCCCCGTAGCCGACCGAATCCCCCGCGCAAAGGATGCGGCCCGGTTTCTCCCGGTCCAGGTCGATTAAGACCGCTTCGAGAGCTTCCAGGTTGGAATGGACATCGGAAAGAATGGCGTAGCGCATGGGAGGACCGGTCACGTCATTGCGAGCCCCCAAGTTTCCCCCGGCTTTCTTGCGAAAGCAAGAATGGGGGGTGGGGGGGAAGCAATCTCCCGAGATCCCTCGTCCGCCAAAGTTCTTTGGCGGACTCGGGATGAAATTCTGCCGCGGACTTACGTTCACTCCGTTCCGTAAGTCCGGGCCTCATTTCAATAAAACCGGATCCGGAAATCGCTGAATTCCTCCAGCGGCGGGCCCCACTGTGCCTGGGTCTGGCGGATGTAGGGCCGCATCGGGCCGGCAGCGATCCGCTCCAGGAACCTTTTGAGCTCCTTCTCCGGACCCTCCACGGTCGCCTCCACCTGGCCGTTGGGCAGGTTCCGGACCCAGCCGGTCAGCTTGAGTTCCAGCGCCGCCGATTCCACGGTGTACCGGAAACCGACCCCCTGGACCCGACCGGACCAGAAGAGATGAAGCCGCTTGCGAGAGCCGGCCCGGCTTTTGATCATTCGTAGCGGGTGATCGGACCGCAGGCGATCCGCTTGCCGGCGTTTCCCGCCGGATCGGTTAGCCCATCATCCTTGTTGGCGTGAATGACGAGGCTGGTTCCCCCTTCCTTCAGGAGAGAAGCGGCCGCTCCCGGATCCAACGTGATCCCCTTGACCAGGATCTCCGCCTTCCCGACGCCGCCGGCATGGACGATCAGGTCCGGCAGATCGCCGGCGTGCGGCCCTTCCGGGTTCTTAAGCCCGTGCTTCTTGCCGTACGGATTAAAATGCCCTCCCGCCGAGGCGAAATCAGGCGGATCACACCGGCCCTGAGCATGGATGTGAAAGGCATGGGTTCCGGGAGGAAGCTGGTGGGCCTGCAGTTTGATCTTCACCCCACCCGGAACATCCGTGAGCGTGGCCCGGCCCACCTCCTGGCCCTGCTCGTCGACCAGGATCGCCTTGGCGGTGGCCGCTGAGGCGATCCCGCAGGCCGCCCCTGAAAAAAGAAGAAACCAACCGGCCAGAAGAACCGATCTTTTCATGGGATCCTCCTTGTTGAATGGATCGGCTCTATTTTACTGCAACTGGGGGGGAGAAGGGGGCTCGCTTAAAACCGCCAGAGGAATTCGGCCAAGACTTGCTGGCCTTCGTAGTTGTTGTCCCCGGCGGAAATCGGGTTGGAATCGATGAAGCTGTACCCGTGGCAGATCAGGGTCGCCCGGAGATCCTTGCCCCGCGCGTAGCTTAAGGAAAGCTCCGGGACCTCCTGGCGGTGGTGGAACCGCATCGTCTGCCATCGGCCGATGGCGATCAGGTGCCGCAAGCTCGCATCCAAAGAAAGATTCTTCGTCAGCGCGACGGAAGGGCCGGCGGAGATGCTGGTGATCTGCTTGTCGATGTCATCGGTGTCCGGCTGGGCATCCTTCCGGAAATGGGCCTGCTCGACGTATCCCTTGAACCTCACCCGGTCCTTGAGCGCCTTCGTGGTCGGCACCGGCGTTTCGGCGCCCAACCTCCAGGCGGTGATCATGCCGGGCTTGGAATTGGCCAACGCTGGGAAGTAAGAGTCCCCGAAGATCGTGTCTCCGGTCCGGGTGTTTGTCTCCATCTGCTGGAGATGATAAATGATCCCTTTGACGACCGCCTTGCCTACCGGGATGCTGGTGTCCGCTTCGATGCCCCTGAAGTTGGTCGGGTAATGTTCCGACTTGTGGGTTCCGATCAGATCATAATTCTCCCCCATCCACTGGTACTGAACCTTCCCCTCGGATTTGCGGGGACCCTTGAAGGCGACCCCGCCAATCACTCCTGTCCCATCCAAATTCGTGGAGCCTCGCGTGTAGGAAGAGCGGGCCAGCGCCCCATAGAGACTGGCCCAGGGGACCAGTGGAACGGACCCGTCCAGCGCCCATTGGTTTTCCCGCTCGGACCGAGGATTGTCCCCATCGGCCCGGACGAAGGTAACCCCCAGGTTGCCGCGCAGGAGATCGGCCGACACCCGCCCGCCCCAGCTCAAGCGGTCGATGTTGGCCAGCGGGGTCGGCTTGGTCTGGCCGCTGAACAGCTCCAGGTGCAGATGTTTCTTATCGGCGTACTCGTAGTCGGTGATCAGGTCCCCGCCCCGGACCGGATGCCGGCCCTCCTCCAGCTTTCGGTCCTCCTTCTCAAAGAAGCTGGCGTTGATGATCGGCGGGCGCCAGACGAAGGAGCCGAGCTTCAGGAAATTCATCGCCTTGCGGGTGAACTCCGGCAGAGTCTGGGCCGGCAGGGTGCCGCCGGTCATCTGGACCGACCAGGGGCCCTTGGCGAACCGCATCCACCCCCGGTCCAGATCCAGATTCCACCGGGAGGGAACCAGGTTCCCGAACTGCCGGTCGAAGTTGTCCCAGGGAAGCTCCTCTCCGAACACCCGCCCGACGGTCCGGTCCCCGGCCAACCCATACGCCTCCCCTTGGATCCCCATCACCAACCCCGAAGGGGCGGTCACTTCCGCGCCCACATCGGTGTTCGTGGTGATCGCCTCTCCTTCGACGAGCGGAAAATTGCTGTTCGTGGTGATTCCAGCCCCGTTAAAAGTGGACTGCCGCCCGCCCCAGTTCCACTCGAACAACGACATGTCATAGGTCATCGGGAGGCCTGGAACATCCTGCCCCGGGCCGGAAAGCCGGGTCACCGCCGCGATGGTGTGCGTCTTGAACACCGGGTTCAGCTTCCAATCCTTCGCTTCCTCGGCGCAAGCCGCTCCCCCCGCGTCTAAAAACCCCAGCCCGATTCCCACCAGGAGAACCGCCCGGAGAAGATGCCTCAGAAGATGCCTCAGTGGGCCCCTTTCATCAGGTGAGCCACCTTTTCCGTAATCGGCGGCCACAGCAGGGTTGTAGCCAGCCCGATGAGGATGAGAAACAAGACACCCATCTGCGTCAGGCGGACCTCCTTGCGGCGCAGCCACAGATGAAGCAGAAACCAAGATCCCAGCCAAGCCAGCAGAGCCAGTGTCTCCTTCCCTGAGTAAGGCCCGATCCCCTCGGCCCCCGGCATCCAGGCCTTCCCCAAGTTCTGAACCCAGGTCTTCCCGGCATCCGAGGATTCCGCCAGCAGGTGACTGCCGGCCAGCGCCAGCACTCCAATCCCGGCGGACAGAATCGCCGCCGCCGCGATCCCCGTCGGTTTCTCGTGGTCAGTCATCAGATCGCCCTCAGCTTGGTGATCGCCGCTCCCAGTCCGAAGGCCACCAGGAAATAGAAAAAGGTCAGCCCCAGCAAAAGAGCGGCTAAGGTCCTTAACCCCCGGGATCGGAGGAGCTGGTTCCGGTAGACCAGGAATAAAAAGGCGGCGGCCACCGCCAGCGGCAGGGTGAACAGGGCCGCGAATTCCTTGAACTCGAAGAAAACCTTGTGGATCGCCGGGGCATTCTCCATAAAGTAGGTCCGGGGCCCCTGCGCGGCCCGGTAAAAGATGTAGATCCGGTTGCCGAACAGGATCGTCAGGAACGCTAAGAAGGCGTTGACGGCCGCCCCGAACTCCAGTTGGGCCGGATGCAGGATCGTGCCGGCTAAGAGCCGGTACGCCTGGAAAAAACCGATCGTGGCGGTCACCATGAACAGACCGGCCGCCACCCCGTGAAACGCCGCTTCCAGCGCGTACCGGCTCCCCCCCATCAGAGTAGACAAGGGGGCGGTGGTCCCAACGATCGCCAGCCCCGTCAGGGCAAGTCCCGCCACCCAAACAACCAGCGGCGCCGATGACTCCTGATCTCCCATCGTCCCCTTGGCACTCATCACAGACCCTCCTCTCATTTATGTGAAGCATACCAAGTCATCCATTCTTTAGTCCATCCTTGTTCGATCTGCTCGGCCAGCTGATCGATCGTCTTAAACGGACAGAGAATAAAAACGAGGTCGCTGTCTTTGGCGATCGCCTCTCGCGGATTTCGAAGAAGTTGAACTCGAAACCCGCGGCGGAGGAGCCGCTCCTTGAGCCGGCTCGAAATCCCGAGCACTCTATTCGCGGGACTGCCGATGGCGACCAGGAGCGGACGCATGGGCCGGTTAGGGGTGGACAAGGCATCCCTCGCACGGTTCCGGGTCATCTTGCGAAACATAAATGTCGTGCCGGGGCTTGCCTTCCACCTGTAGGAACCCGACCGCCCCTTTCTCCACCCTGAAGATCGCGTGGTCCACCAGCGTGTAGGTGCCCGGAACCTCCAGGCCGAATTCCACCGCAGTGGCCCCCCCGGCCGGGACCAAGGTGGTCTGGATGCTGTGCCCCGGCGGGCTCACCAAGTCCCCTTCCCGGTAGACCCTGTCGAAGATCTCCCCGATGAGATGGAAGGAGGAGATGAGGTTGGGGCCCGCGTTGCCGAAATAAATTCGGACCTGCTCTCCCGTTTTGGCCTTAAGGACCCCTCCGTTGGTCAGCGACCCCGCGCGGCCGTTGAACACCACGAACCGCGGATGTTCCCTCAAACCCTCCTCATGGGAAAACTCCAGCAACTCCTGCCCCTCCGCCGATTCCTTGACATAGCATTCGCTCTGCAGAACGTAGAATTCCCTATCCACTTTCGGCAGGCCCTTTTCCGGCTCAACCAGGATCAGACCGTACATCCCGTTGGCGATGTGGTCCATGACCGGCGGGGCCGCGCAATGGTAGATAAACAGCCCCGGATGCAGGAGCTTGAAGTAAGCCGCCTTCTCTTCTCCTTGGACAATGGTGGTGATGGGAGCTCCGCCTCCGGGCCCGGTCACCGCGTGAAGATCCACGTTGTGGGGCATCCCGCTGTCATCGCTGTTGGTCACGTGGAGCTCCAGGGTGTCCCCCACCCGGGTCCGAATGAAGGGGCCCGGTATGTGGCCATTAAAAGTCCAGAACTTGTACTGGACGTTGGGGCCCAGCGGCATCACCTTCACCCCGGATTCCAGATGAACTTCCACAACCGCCGGCTTCCTGCGGGTCATCGGCGGGGGGACTTCCGGGGCGAAGGTGAGGTGCGCTTTTTCTCGGAGCAGCGTTTCTTTGGCGAATATCGGCGCTGCGCCCTGACAGAGGAGCCAAACCGCCGTCAGCACTGCCCATCCTGCGTATCGTAAACCGCTCATGCGGGACCCCTTTCTTTACTCGAGTTCTTTAGCTGCTTTCTCTTCTTGGACAGCGAGCGCGCGGTAGTAATTCGCCCAATACCGGCAGTGGCCCGCCATGTCGATTTTGCTGCCCCCGCGTCCTTCCAGAAACTTCTTTTCCATCTCTTCGTGAAAAACCACCTTTTGTTTGGCCTCGACGGCTGCCTGGCGATGCGCCGCCATCAGCGCCCTCGCATCCGGCGACGGCTCAGTCCAGCCGACCGCAGACAACAGACTTACCGTCATCCCAACCACAACCCCAGCGATGGCTCTCTTCCAGAAACGCATCAGACACCTCCTTTGATCAAACCTTAAGTGAGTGGAAGCTTAGGCAGGGTGAAGATAAAGGCCGCCCCTGGATGTCGGTCCTCCACCCGAATCACCCCACCGTGCAGTTCCACAATCGCCTTGCAGATCGCCAGTCCCAGGCCGGTCCCTTTTCCCTTTCCGTTCATCGGCGCTCCGAACTGCCGGAATTTCTCGAACACGCGGGGCAGATTCTCCTCCGTGATCCCGCAGCCGGTGTCGGAGACGGCGCATTCCACAGCATCTCCGGTGTCGGACAAGGTCACCTCGACCCCTCCCTGACAGGTGAACTTCAGAGCGTTACCGATCAGGTTGGTGAACACCTGCGTCAGCTTGTCCGGGTCGCCAAACACCTCTATTCGACCGCTCTGAAAACTCTGCTTCAACTCCAACCCTCTCTGGCGGGCCATTCCGGCGAACTCGGCGCAGACCTCCCGGACCACCGCCGCCAGATCCACCTTCTCCTTCAAGAGGGGCATCTTCCCCAGCTCCATCTTGGACAGATCCAGCAGATCGTCCACCATGCGCCGGAGCCGGTCGGCGGCCCTCAGCGACAACCGCAGCACCCCTCGCTCTTCTGCCTCCGGCAAGAACCCCTCCACCGCCTGGGAGATCCCCTCCCGAATCACCGCCAAGGGAGTCCGGATTTCATGGGTCAAGGTGTGGATGAATTCCTCCCGCAGTTTCTCGGCCAGGATCCGCTGGGTGATCTCCTTCGCCGTTGAAACAAAGTGGGTGATCGTCCCCTCTTCGTTTTTCAGCGGAGTGATCGTTTGTTCCCAGTAGAACAGGTCTCCGTTCTTCTTCCGGTTCAGCAAAACCCCTCGGAACACCTTCCCGGCACAGATCGTGTCCCAGAGGTGCTTGTAGAAGGGGGCGCTCTGAGAACCGGACTTCAGAAGCCGGGGCGTCTGGCCCACCGCCTCCTGCCGGGGATACCCGGTCATCCGCTCAAAGGCCGGGTTGACGTACTCGATCACCCCTTTCCGGTCGGTGATCAGCACCGAATCGGCCGTTTGCTCAACCACTCTTGAAAACTTTTGGAACTCCTCTTGAGTCATCGCTCCACCGAAGTCAGCTTTCGATCCTTCCGCCCGCCCCCCCGCAGGGGCCAGCCCTCCTCCTCGTGCGCTTTCTGCGCCACCTTCTCAAACGCCTCCGCCAGGGCCTTGAGTTCTTTCGGCTTCAGGCTGAACTCCAGCACATCCAGCAGAAGCCGGTCCACCTTTTTCTCATGGTCCTCCAGAAACTCAATAAAGGAATAGCTGGCCAGTTTGATCCTGTCCCAATCCAACGGCTGGCTCCCTTCCCCCAACTCCGCCAGCCGCCGGTGAGAGGCCCGGAGTTCCTGGTTCTGCCCTTTGAGCATCCGCAGAACCACAGCGCCGGCCCCCAGCAGTTTCTCCAGAGGGGGGAAAAGGGCTTCTTCTTCCTTTCTCAAATGCAGACCCAGGGAAGGCCAGAGGGTCCGGACCACCCAGGAAAAGACGACCCGGCGGTCTTCCTCTCCCACGTCCAACGTGAGGGCCGCTTCCAGCGCGCCGGCTTGGGCCGCCAGCGCCCGATGATCTTCGCAGACCCCTGCATCCCAGCGCTCCATGGTGGACCTCCCCCGGTGACAGGTTCCATGACAAAGTGTACGGGAAAGGGGGGATTCCAGGATATGACGCAGATCATACGGGCGAGAAAATCGGCCCGGGTGGTGCTCAGGCGGGATTTTACTTGTTAGAGGAGCAGCAGGACTGTCCGCAGCCGGCGCGCAGCATCCAGAAGGAAAGGGCCCCGAAAACCAGCACCAGGATCCCGCTGGCCTTCAGAGGAACCGCCCAAGTCCCAAGGGTCACTGGAACCCGCAAGATCAGCCGGATCAGGTGAACCACGGTGCCCAGCCCGAAGAATCCGGAGAACCAGATTGCCGCGAGGGCCGATCGGTCATTCTTTTCCATCGCATTTCCTCCCTGTCGTTGAGACCTCCCGCTCCAGACGGTCCACCAATGCCTGCTGCTGGCGGCGCAGCTCCGTGGGGATCCGTTCTCCAAACCGGTTGAAGAATCCGGTCTGAGCCCGGGCCGCCTCCAGCCAGCCCGGCCCGTCGACGGAAAGAAGTCTCTCCCATCCTTCGCTGGAAATTGGGAGATCCTCTTTCCCCAGAGCTTCCGCGGTAGGAAGCCAGCCCAGCGGGGTCCGCGCCGCCTCTGCCTGGCCGCGGCACCGGTCGATGATCCATTTCAGCACCCGGAGGTTCTCCCCGAAGCCGGGCCAAATAAACCGGCCCTGGCCGTCCACCCGGAACCAGTTGATCCGGAAGATCTTGGGCGGTTGAGCCAACCGCTGTCCCATTTGGAGCCAATGGGAGAAATAATCGGCCATGTTGTAGCCGCAGAAGGGCAGCATCGCCATCGGGTCCCTGCGCGTCACCCCGGTGGCCCCGGCCGTGGCCGCCGTGGTCTCCGACTCCAGGGTGGCTCCCAGGTAAACTCCATGTCCCCAGTCGAACGACTCCGTGACCAACGGCACCAGCGCGGAGCGGCGGCAGCCGAACAGGATCGCCGAGATCGGCACCCCCTGGGGATCTTCCCACTTCGGCGAGTAGACCGGACATTGGGCGATCGGCGAGGTGAACCGGGAGTTCGGATGGGCCGCCTTGTGGCCGCTGTCCGGCCTCCAGGGTTTCCCTTGCCAATCCAGCATCCCGTCGACCGCGGCCGGCAGGTCCAACCCCTCCCACCAAACGTTCCGGTCGGCCGTGAGTCCGACGTTGGTGAAGAGGGTGTTGCGGTTGATCGTCTCCATCATGTTCGGGTTGGTCTTCAAGCTCGTCCCGGGCGCCACCCCGAAGAACCCGGCCTCCGGGTTGACCGCGTAGAGCCGGCCGTCGGCTCCGATTCTCAACCAGGCGATGTCATCCCCCACGCACCAGACCCGCCAGCCCTTGAACCTCTCCGGTGGCTTCAGCATCGCCAAGTTGGTTTTGCCGCAGGCCGAAGGCAGGGCTCCGGCGATGTAGGTGAGGCGGCCCTGCGGGTCTTCAATGCCGGTGATGAACATGTGCTCCGCCAGCCACCCCTCCCGCTGGCCCAGCGAGCTGGCCAGCCGCAGGGCGAAACATTTCTTGCTCAGCAAGGCGTTTCCCCCATAGCCGGAGTTGACGCTTTGGATTTCCAGATCCTGGGGGAAGTGGCAGATGTATCGCTGTTTCGGGTCGATGGTCCCCAGGGAATGGAGGCTCTTGACGAAATCGGTCCGACTCCCCAGCTGTTCCAAGGCCACCCTTCCCATCCGGGTCATGATCCGTATATTGATCGTCACGTAGAGGCTGTCGGTCAGTTGCACACCGACCCGGCTGAAGGCAGAGCCAGGCGGGCCCATCAGGTAAGGCACCACGTACATCGTCCTGCCCCGCATCGCCCCCTCAAAAAGCCGCTTCAGCAGCAAGCGGGCTTCTTGGGGATCCAGCCAGTTGTTGGTGGGCCCGGCCTCTTCCCGGGTAGGGGTACAGATGTAGGTGCTGGTTTCCGTGCGGGTCACGTCGCTGGGATCCGAGCGATGCAGGTAACTGGCGGGATGCCGGGCCGGGTTCAGCTCCAGGAGCTGGCCGGTCCGGACCGCCTCGGCCAGGAGCCGCCCGTACTCCTCATCGGAGCCGTCCAGCCAGATGACCCGCTCCGGCTGGGCCAACCGGGCCATCTCTTCGACCCACCCCAACAGGGTGGAATTTTTGTCGCCCATGGTGAGCGATAGTATACACCTTAGAAAGAAGGACTGATCACCCGATTGCCGCCGAGTCCTTTGGCTTGATAAAGCCGGCGGTCCGCCCGACTCAACAGGGATTCGGTGCTGGTCCCATCCTCCGGGTAGACGGCCACCCCGATGCTCAAAGTCATCGGGGGATGAGCTCGCCCCAGCAAGTGACAGAGCCGCTCGGTCAAGTTCACTGCGCCGGCGGCGTCCGTCTCCGGCAAGAGGAGGGCGAACTCATCTCCCCCGTATCGGGTCACCAGGTCCGACGCCCGGCGCCCGGTCTGAAGCCCTTGAGCGATCCCCTTGAGCAGATCGTCGCCGGCCAGGTGCCCATGCTGGTCGTTGTATCCTTTGAACCCATCCAGATCAACCATCGCCACCGCCAGTTTCCCACCGTGCCGGGAGGCCCGCTTGATCTCCTTGAAGCAGGCCTCCAGAAAAGCAGCCCGGTTGGCCAGGCCGGTCAAAGGATCGCTCTTGGCCTGTTTCAGGAGCTGCCGTTCCCGCCGCTTGGCGGCGGAGATGTCCCGCATCACCACCAGGGTCCAGACCGGCCGGTCCGGCAGCTGAATCGGAGTGTAGCTGGCGCTCATCACCCGCCCTTTGCCTTCGGCGATTCGGATCGTGTACTCGGCCGATGGCACCGATCTGAATTGCCTCATCGCCTTGAGGCCGGGGCATTCCTCCGGGTGTTCCCTCAGCGAACAGCCCTTCTCATCCCGGCAGGAGAAGAGAGTCCCGCACTCCAGCTTGCCCGCCACTTCCTCGCTGGCGCGGCCGGTCATCTGCTCCAGCGCCGGGTTCATCGCCAGGATCCGGCGCTGCTCATCGATCACCATCATCCCGTCGCAGCTGAACCATAGAATATCTGGAACGATCCCCGGAACCTTCTCCAACATGGGCGTCTCCTTTTTCGTTCTTCTCATTTGCAAGTTTAGTCAAAGGGGACAGCCCGAGAGTATGATCCAGATCATAGGGAGGGAAAAAACTACCGGAGGAGCTGAGCCAGCCGTTCCGGGTTGAGCAGTTCCAGCTTGCCCCGGACGGAGCGGACCCATCCCTCCTGCTGGAATCGGCGGATCGTCCGGATCGCCGTCTCCACGGTGGTGCCGACCAGTTCCGAGATCTCTTTCCGGGTCAAGGGGATGGAGTCCCCAAACTTCTTCTGCAGGGTCAGCAGGACCTGCGCGATCCGCTGTTCCACCGGGTCGTGAACCATGCACTGCCGGGCCTCCACTTGGCGCAGGCGCCCGCCAAAAAGACATAGGGTTTCCCGAAGCAAATCGGGGGAGTTTCCCATCAGCTCATGGAACAGCCGAAGCGGGATTTTTAGCAGCTTGGAAGAGGTGGCGGCCACCGCGGTGGCCGGGTAGACTCCCTGGTCCAGAGCCGACAGGCAACAGAAACTTTCCCCGGGCGTCATGACGCAGCTGCTCTGGGCCCGGCCCGTGGACATGTAATGGAGCAGGTGAACCCGCCCTTCCATGACCAGCCAGACGCCGTCCGAGGGGCGTCCCTCGTGGAAAACCGTCTCCCCCTTGGCGAAACGGCGCTCATGGGACAGGGAGGCGACCCTCTGCCGCTCCTTGGCGTTCAGGCCCTTGAACAGCTCCGCCTGCCTCAAAAACAACTCAACGCTATACCGCCGTGGCATCATCAGTCCTCACGAAAAAATGGCCGGGCGAACTCCCGGCCTCTTGGTCCCGAACCAGGTCCGTCGAGTTGTTGTGTCATCGCGACTATTGTAACCTCGTTTGCCGGTGTTGGCTATCCGTTGCTGCTGGTGGGAGTTGCGCAGAAGCGACCGCGGATTGGTTCGGGGTGGTTCTTGCCGGTGGTTGCCTCTGGTGGAGGCCGGTTCGGCCTTTTCTGCCTCTCCGCCAACGCTTTGTGGCGGGTTAGCACCGCGTTAGCACAGAGGTCAATCGACTCACTCGTTCACCGTCACTTTCTTGATGGCCAGCAGGTGTACTCCGTCCCGCTCGGTGACGGTTCCTTCGGCGGTCACATTCTTGGCGGCGAGTGGAGCCAAGGTCTTGTTGGCCGGATCATGATCGCCTCCAACAACCAGGTACAATTGATTCCCCGATTTGATCCCAACCGGAAGCCCGGAGTTGATGCACTTCTGGGCGCACTCCCGATGACCTGGCCCCATGGCGCCGTGATCCAAGTAACAGGCCAAGTCGACCACTTCCCCCGAAAGTCAAGCGCACTTGAGGCCAGAGTTTCTTT